>JACQGZ010000135.1 GCA_016199305.1 Armatimonadota bacterium
GACCTGGCCCAGGGCGCGCTGCGCCTGCTCAGCGACCTGGAGGCGATGCTGGCGGAGATTACCGGGATGGAACGCGTAACCTTCCAGCCGGCCGCCGGCGCCCACGGGGAACTCACCGCGCTGATGCTGATCCGCGCCTATTTCGCCGACCGCGGGGAGCGGCGCTCCCGGGTCGTCGTCCCCGACTCGGCGCACGGGACGAATCCGGCGTCCGCGGGCATGTGCGGCTACGAGGTCGTGGAGGTGCGCAGCGACGGGCGCGGCAACATCGACGTGGACGCTCTGCGCGCCGTGGCGGACGAGCGTGTCGCGGCGCTGATGCTCACGAATCCCAACACCCTCGGCCTCTTCGAGGAGCGCATCACCGAGGTCGAGGAGATCATCCACGGCTGCGGCGCCCAGCTCTACCTGGACGGGGCAAACTTCAACGCGATTCTCGGCATCACCCGGCCGGGGGATCAGGGTTTCGACGTCATGCACATGAACCTGCACAAGACCTTCAGCACCCCGCACGGCGGGGGCGGTCCGGGCGCGGGGCCGGTGGCGGTGAAGGGGCACCTGGCGCCGTACTTGCCGGTGCCCATCGTGGTCCGCGATGGCGAGCGTTACCGCCTCGAGTACGACCGGCCGCACTCCATCGGCAAGATCCGCAGCTTCTACGGGAATTTCGGCGTGCTGGTGCGCGCCTACACCTACATCCGCACCTACGGGCCGCTGCTGCGGCAGGTCGCCGAGGCGGCGGTGCTCAACGCCAACTACCTGCTGGCGCTGCTGCGGCCGGCCTTCGACGTCCCGTATGACCGGCCGTGCAAGCACGAGTTCATCCTGTCCGGGGCGCGCCAGAAGCGGGAGTATGGTGTGACCACCAAGGACATGGCCAAGCGCCTTCTCGACTACGGGTTCCACGCCCCGACGGTTTACTTCCCGTTGATCGTCGACGAGGCCATGCTGATCGAGCCGACCGAGACGGAGACCCGTGAGGCCATCGAGACCTTCGCGCAGGCACTGCTCGCTGTCGCGGAGGAGTGCCGAACAGACCGGGAACTCGTCCGGACGGCGCCGCATACTACCATCGTCTCCCGACTCGACGAGGTCATGGCGGCGCGGCGGCCTGACCTGCGCTGGTCGGCCGGTACCTCCCGCGCGGACTGACTACGGCGGCGCGGCCCGTCCCTTCGTTGGGGTGGTGAGCCGTACCGCCTCCGGCCCTTCTCCACGAAAATGCGTCACCCAGGAGCAGCTGTCCCAGGCGGCGTCGGGGACGGGGGGAATGAGGACCTCCTCGAGATTGGAAAGCGTGCCGGCCTTCTTGGAGATGCGGTAGATCCGGTTGTGGATGCACTCCCGGTCCCCGAACTCGCACCTGTTGTCCTGAGTCCCCCCGCACGGCCCGTTGGCCAGCCCCTTCGGGCACGTCTCCGGGCAGACGTACGCCGTCTCCGGGAGCCGGCAGAAGCCGCACGTGGCGCACCCGACCAGAGGTTCTTTGATGACGCGCTCAGCCTGCAGGAGCAGGCCCCCCAGTCCGGTCCGGCCATCCAGCCTGCGCAGGAGCGGACCGAACACGCGCGCGCCGACCGCGCCCTCCTGGAACCCTGCCCGGTGGATCAGCTCCATCGTTTTGAATGTGGCGTATTCCCCGGCTGAGGCGGCAGCGGGTCCCTCTGTGGGCGTACCACCCGTCAGGTAGAAGCCGTCTGCGGGCGCCACGCGGACGGTGCGGCCGTCCGCCGCAGTCAGGTGCTCCTGCCACGCTCCTTGCCAGGCATCGAGGGTGGGACAGGCCTGCGCGCACTGCTCCACGGCATCAAGCAGGCGCGCGACGGCGGCATAGGTGTGCAGCCCGCTGATCTGCGCCCCGGCGTAGCCCAGGTGACGGACGCCGACGATCTGCAGAGCCAGCCGCCGGTAGGCGGAGGCCCGCCCGCGGTCTGGCGCCTCCTCCTCTTCCACGAGCAGTCGGAGGAAATCATCGGTGATGGTCACGCCGGGGAGCCCCAATCGGCGGATGCGGCGGCCGCGGGCAGCGGTGAGGTAGAGGAGTTCCGCCAGCAGGGGGACGTCGTAGCCGCGGCCGGTGAGGAACCAGCGGAGCTCCGCGAACTTGGGCATGTCCCAGCCGATCTGGGTGATCAGCAGATCGGCCCCGGCGCGCAGTTTCTTGGCGGCCTTCAGGTACTGGCCGAGCAGCTCCTCCTCGCGGTACTTGAAGGGGCAGACGGCGGCAGCCAGCAGCGTCGTGGGCGCGACCTGGCGCACCGTGTGGAGGGCGTTGACGGAGTCCAGGTAGCGAACAGGACGATCTAGGGGAGGCCGCCTGACCTTGTCTCCCGTGACCAGGAGGAGATTGTCCAGGCCGAGGGATGCCGCTCTCCGCAGATCCGTCTCCAGGTCGGCCGTGCTCCGGTCCTTGCCGGCCCAGTGAATGAGTGGCGCCTTCCCGCACATCTCGGCGACACGGTGGCCCGTGGCGATCGGGTCGTGATCCCGGTCGGCGCTGCTCCGGTCGGTGAGTGCGATGGCGGCCACCCGGGGGTCCTCGCGGATCTCTCCCGCCAGCGCGAGGATGGGGGCCAGGGCGGCGTCCAGTGGATGCGTGGCCGCGGGGGTGGTCACCTCGACGGTCATCACGAACTGGCCCTGGACCAACGCCCCGCGGAGGTGGTTCGGATAGGGGGCGCCGCTCATCGGGGACTACTTCCGAGCCGCCCTGACGGGCCCGGGGATGCGGTCCGTGGTTCCGCGGGCTCGGGCGCGCAGCGGTGCCAGCGCGATCACGCCCACGAGCGGGCCGATGGCCATCAGAGCGAAGGCCGTCCCCCACTGCGCGCGGGGACCGGCTGAGGCCATCAAGTCGAGCGTGATCCCAAAGGCCGCCGGCGCCGCGGCGGTCGCCGCCCACCCGGTGAGCATCTGGAACGAAAATGCTCCCCCCAGCGAGTGGGGCGGGACCACCTCCATCAGGTTCGCCGTATAGGCCGGTGAGTCGGCGAGCGCCACTGTCCCGTAGAGGAGCGCGGCGGCGAAGACCAGGGCGATGGGGGCGCGTACCAACCACCCGAAGCCGAGAGAGCAGAGCAGGCTCAGAGCCAGGATGAGCATGGCCGCCTGCGTACGGCCGAGGCGGTCGGAGAGCCGGCCGCCGTAGACCGCGCCGATGCTTCCGCCCAGGCCGATGGCCCCGGCCGCCAGCAGGCCACCCCAGGCCAGCGCCGCGGTGGGTGCGCTTCCCCGGGCCGTCAGCGAGGCCACCATGAAGGGTGCCAGCCAGCCCCACATCCCGAACAGCTCCCAGTTGTGCCCGGTGTAGGCCACAATCGTGCGGCGTGCGGGCGCGTTGCGGAGCACATCCGCGAGATAGCGCCGCGGCCCCACCGACACCCTCGCCGGCGCGGGGACGCTGGGGACCTTCCACGCCAGGACCAGCGCGCCGAACAGTTCGAGCAGTCCCACGCCCGCCATGGTCGGTCGCCAGCCGATGCGCGGGGCCAGCACGCCCACGTAGAACAGGGGGGCGGCGTAGGCCGCCACGATCCCGGCGATGTAGATGCCGGTCGCGGCGCCCCGTTCGCTCTGCGGGATGGTCTCGGCGATCTGTTTCAGGGCGGGGAGGTAGAGACCGCCGATGAGGATGCCCACGAGGAGCCGGAGGGCAAACCCCGATCCGAAGTCCCGCGCCGCCAGGGCAAAGAGGAGGTCGCCGGCTCCTACCAGCAGGGCCGACCACACCATGATCGGCTTGCTGCGGATCCGGTCCAGCAGAAATCCGACGACCAGGTAGGCGGCGAGGGTCCCCAATTGAAAGCCTCCCAGGATCAACCCCGCCTGGCTGGCTCGTAGTCCCCACTCCGTGGTGAGGAGAGGGATGAGCACCGAGAAGGTCAGGCTGGTCTGGTGGGCCAGGAATTGACCGAGGCAGAGGGCGCGAAATCCGCTCTTCCAGGTGCTCTCACGCACGGGGCGTCACGGCCTGCAGCCAGCCCGGCAGGCGGGGGTCGTCCAGCGCCTGCCGGCAGCGCTCGAAGTGGGTCGCGGCGGCGTCGACGAAGTCGCGGCGGGCCGGCGAGACGCGCAGGGCCACCATGTACCACATGGCCTCGCGCAGTTCGGCGACGCTCTTCATCAGCTTCAACCGGGCCAGGGCCGGCCCGCGCACCCGGCCGAAGTAGGTCGCCAGCAGGGCCGCATCCGCGGTGTCGGTGGAGCAGTGGTAGATGGCGAAATTCGCCAGGTCAAAGGAGATATCGCCCATCCCGGCATATTCCCAGTCGACGATGCGCACGCGCCGGCCGTCGTCGATCAGATTGGGTCCCCACAGGTCGTTGTGGCACGGGTGCGGGGTGGGGCGCCCGCGCCGCAGCGCCGAGGCAATGCCCAACACCTGCTCGTACAGAATGTCGATGTCGCGGGGCAGGCGAGTCCGGCCCGCCCGCGCCGCGGCGCGATACGCTTCGAGCGTACGGGTTGGTGAGAAGGAGCCGGCGAAGGCAGGCCCGGCGTGATACCGGTGCATCGCCCGGACCACGCGCTCCCTCACCTGCGGCGGCACCGGCCTGCCGGGCGCCAGGGACCGGCCGGTGAGAAAGCGGGTAACCAGGATCCCGTCTCGGGGGCGGACGTACACCACCTCGGGTGCCACCCCGGTCCTGCTCGCCGCCACCATGCACCGGTATTCCCGTCGGCGGTCGATGCCCAGCAGTTCGGCGCCGGCCGCCCCGATCCGCACCACGAACGCCTGCCCGTCCGCGTCCACGCGGTAGTTCTGGTTGGTGATCCCGCCGGGTAGCGCAGCGACGGAGAGGGTGGCGGCCCGCTTCCACAGCGGGATGCGGGCAATGGCCTCATCGATGGTCAGGGGCATCAGCGCGGCGCCGCCGGCGCGACGGGGCGGGCGCGGGCGCAGCGGTCCTCAGGAGGCGTCCAGCCGGCGCTTGGGGATCGCCTTCTTTGGATCGATGAAGGGGAGCGGCACGACGGTGGCGGGGTGGCGGGGCTCCTCCGGCAGGCGCTGGACCTGAATGCGCTCGCCAGGGGTGGCGTACTCGACGGCGATCATGGCCAGTCCGATGTTCTTCTTCAGCGAGGGGGAGTAGAGGAACGCCGAGGCCTGGCCGATGCGCCGACCATCCTTGAAGACCGACCAGGGGCCCTCGAACTCATGGGGGGCCTCCTCGCCCGGGACTTCGAACCCCACCAGTTTTCGCCGGATGCCCTCCTGCCGGACGCGCTCCAGGGCCTCCTTGCCGATGAACCGCTCCTTGGGCTCGATCTGCCACTCCAGGCCCAGTTCATAGAGGTTGGTGTCCAGGCCCATGTCGGCCTGGTTGTTCAGGATGCTGGCCTCGACGCGGCGCGCGTGGTTCGGCCCCGCCGGGATCAGGCCGAGCGGCTTCCCCCGCGTGACGACGAGATCGAGCATCTCTTCGGCGCGGCTGTTGTCCAGCAGGAAGACCTCGTAGCCGACCTCCCCGGTCCAGCCGGTGCGGGTGATGATCACCGGAATGCCCCCCGGGAACTCCGTCTCCATGAACCAGTAGTAGCGCAGCGCGCGGATGCGCTCCCCCATGATCGCCTGGAGCACGTCTGGCGCCTTCGGCCCCTGCAGCTGGATGGGGTAGACGTCGGTGAGGCGGACGGTGGCCCGCAGCCCCATCCCCACGGCGACGCCCTTGGCCCAGAGGTGCACGTCGCTGTCGGACGGACAGAGCCAGAAGCGGTTCTCGGCGAGGCGCAGGACGACGGGGTCGTTGACCACCGCGCCGTGCTCGTCGGTGATGAGGGCGTACTTGCACTGACCGACGGCGCACTTTCGCATATCCCGCGGCGTGAGGAGATCCATCAGCGCAAAGCCGTCGGGGCCGTCGATCTCCACCGGGCGCTCGACGGAGACGTCCCAGAGGGTGACCCCGTTGCGGATGGCCCAGTACTCCTGCTCCTTGGCCTGTCCCTCGAAGTCGACGGCGTGCAGGAGATGGTTGTACCAGAGGAACGATGTCGCCCCCAGCCGCCTGAAGATGGGGAAGAGCGGCGACTTCTGATACCGCGCGGAGTGCACCAGGCGGTAGTCGAAGAGATTGCGTCCGGCCATTCGAGAGGTTCCCCCTTGTACGATCGTGTCGGGCCCGAGGGCTGCCGAGGGCGTGGCGTCCCCTGGGCGGTTCGACTCCCCGCATTCTTCTCCTTCCGCCCCGGGCCGCGGCGCACCGCGTGCTCATCGATTCGGACGCGCTGGTGGAGTCCGCGTCTTCCGCGCCTGGCGTGTCTAGGATCCGCGACGCAAGCGGCCGTGCCGCGCTTGACCACCTCCGTGCCGGTGTCATCCATCACACGCACCTCCCATTCGCCCGTCCGGGCGCGAACAAAGCAAAAGACGCCCGAACCTCGGGCGTCCGTGGGGGCGCTCAGGCGCCTCGTCCTCGCAGCCCTTACTTCATAATCGAGGGGGAATTGTCAGACGCGGCCGGCTCTGAGGGCGCGGTGCGGACCGTGCGAACAGGAGAGACGCCCGGCGCGGCACGAATCAGGAGTGGCGAGCCCCCATGCGGACGGAAGCGCAGGCGGTCATCATCGGCGGCGGTGTGGCCGGGTGCAGCATCGCCTACCACCTCACCCTGATGGGGTGGCGGGAGATCGTGCTCCTGGAGAAGGGACAGCTCACAGGCGGCGCCACGTTCCACGCCGCCGGGCTGATCGGGCAGCTGCGCGGCTCGCACAACCTCACCCGCATGATCATGTACAGCGTCGAGCTGTACGCGCGGCTGCGGGAAGAGACCGGCCTCGATCCCGACTGGCGTGGGGTGGGCAGTCTCCGCCTGGCCGGCAGCCCCCGACGGATGGAGGAACTGCGCCGGCAGGCGGCGCTGGCCAAGGCGTACGGGCTGGAACTGGAACTGATCGGCCCGCGCGAGGCCGTCCGGCTGTTCCCGATCATGAGCGAGCGCGACCTGGTGGGGGCGGCCTACATCCCGGGAGACGGCCGTATCGATCCCAGCGGGCTCACCTACGCGCTGGCGCACGCGGCGCGGAGCCGCGGCTGCGAGATCCAGACCCAGACCCCCGTCACGGACATCGTGGTGCGCGACGGGCGCGTGCAGGCGGTGGTGACCGATCGCGGCACGATCCGCACGCCGGTGGCGGTCTGCGCGGCCGGCATCTGGTCCTGGCAGATCGGGCGCATGGTCGGCGTAACGATCCCCATCACCCCGGTGGAGCACCAGTACCTGGTCACCGTGCCCTTTGAGGGCGTCCCCCGCGACCTGCCGGTCATGCGCGACCCCGATCTGCTCGTCTACTTCCGTGAAGAGGTCGGCGGTCTGGTGGTGGGGGGCTACGAGCGCACCCCCGTCTCCTGGGGACTGGACGGCATCCCTCCCGACTTCAACCTCCGCCTGCTCCCGCCGAACTGGGAGCGGTTCGAGCCCCTGGCGCGGAATGCCGCCGTCCGTATCCCCGAGTTGAACCGGGCGGGCATCCGGAAGCTGATCAACGGTCCCGATGGATTCACCGCCGACGGCGAGTTCCTTCTCGGCGAGGCGCCCGATGTGCGGGGGTTCTTCGTCGCCGGCGGCTCGCCGGGGATCGCCACCGGCGGCGGCGTGGGGAAGGTGCTGGCCGAGTGGATCATCGAAGGTCGGCCGAGCCTTGATCTCTGGCGCGCGGATGTGCGGCGCTTCGGCGTGCACTTCGGCGACCGCGCCTACAGCGCGGCCCGGGCGCTGGAGGTTTACTCGCGGAACTACACGGTCCACTATCCGCTGGAGGAGTTCGAATCGGCCCGGCCGCTCCGCGTCAGTCCCCCCTACTCCCGCCTCCAGTCCCTGGGGGCGGTCTTCGGCGAGAAGGGGGGATGGGAGCGCCCGAACTGGTTTGCCAGCAACGAACGGGAAGACCCGCCGGCGGGGCCCGAGGGCTGGATCCGCCACAACTGGTCGCCGGCGATCGCCGTCGAGCACGCGGCCGCGCGCGAAGCGGCCGGCCTCTTCGACTTCACCTCGTTCAGCAAATGCGAGGTGGAGGGACGCGGGGCGCTGGGGGCCCTGCAGTGGCTCACCGACAACGACCTGGACAAGCCGGTCGGCGCGGTGACCTACACGCAGATGCTCAACGCCCAGGGCGGCATCGAGTGCGATCTCACGGTGACGCGCCTGGGGCCGGAGCGGTTCTTCGTCGTCACCGGCAGCGCCTTCGGCGTGCACGACCTGGACTGGATCCGCCGGCACCTCCCTACGGACGGCTCGGTCGCGTTGCGTGAGGTCACGGCCGCCCTCGGCTGTGTCGGCCTGTGGGGACCGCGCGCGCGGGAGATCCTCCAGGAGGTGTCTGACGACGATCTGTCCAACGGGACCTTTCCCTACATGACCTATCGCGCGATTACCGTGGCCGGGGTCGCCGTGCGCGCCCTGCGCGTGACCTACGTCGGTGAACTCGGCTGGGAGCTCTACGTCCCCTTCGACGCGGGGCTGCGCGTCTGGGATGCGCTGTGGGAGGCCGGCCGGCCACGCGGCCTGCGGGCGGTCGGCTACCGGGCGGTCGACTCGCTCCGTCTGGAGAAGGGCTACCGCTACTGGAGCGCGGACATCACCCCCGAGTACACCCCCTACGAAGCCGGCCTGGGCTTCTGCGTCAAGATCGACCGAAAGGATTTCCAGGGGCGCGAGGCGTTGCTGCGCCAGCGCGCCGAGGGGCTGACGCGGAAACTCTGCTGCCTGGTGCTGGCGGACCCGGCCGCCCACCCGCTGGGCAACGAGCCTGTCCTTGCGGATGGGCGTGTGGTCTCGCGCGTGACGAGTGGGGGCTACGGCTTCACGGTTCGCGAGAGCATCGCCTACGCCTATCTGCCGGTGCCTTTGGGAGAGGCGGGAACGGTGCTGGCGGTGGAGGTGGACGGCCGCGTGCTGGCCGCGACCGTGCAACGCGAGCCGCGGTTTGATCCGACGAACAGCCGGATCAGGTCGTAGGCCGATGGCCAGGCTCTTCTTCGCCACCGATATTCACGGCTCCGAGGTCTGCTGGCGCAAGTTCCTGAATGCCGGCGCGTTCTACGGCGCCGGCGTCCTCGTCCTCGGGGGCGACATGACGGGCAAGGCCCTCGTCCCGCTGGTGCAGGAGGGCGGCCGGGTGGAGGCCGAGCTGGCGGGGCATCGCTATCTGCTGGAGACCGAGGACGCCGTCCGGGAGATGGAAGGGCGCATCGCCGCGCGCGGCTTTTACTCCGTCCGGGTCAACCGCAGTGAGGTCGCCGACCTGCAGGCCGATCCGGGCAAAGTGGACGCGCTCTTCTGGGAGTGCATGCGCGCCACCCTGGAGCGCTGGCTGGTCCTGGCCGAAGAGAAGCTGCGCGGGCGGGGCATCCGTTGCTACCTCTGCCCGGGCAACGACGACCGCTTCGAGGTGGATGAGATCATCCGGCAGTCTGTGGTCGTCGAGCTCGCGGAGGGCCGCGTCGCGGACGTAGACGGGGTGGAGATGATCTCCACGGGATGGTCCAACCCCACCCCCTGGCAGACGCATCGGGAGTGCAGTGAGGAGGAGATGGGCGCCCGGATCGAGCAGATGACCGGCCTCCTGCGCGACCCCGGGCGGGCCATCTTCAACCTGCACTGCCCGCCCTACGGATCGAAGCTGGACGAGGCGCCGGCGCTGGACGAGGCGCTCCGGCCGCTCTATGGGGGGCAGGCGGTGCGGCCGGTGGGATCGACGGCGGTGCGGGATGCCATCCTCCGCCACCAGCCCGTCCTCTCCCTCCACGGCCACATCCATGAGTCCAAAGGCGTGGCCCGGCTGGGCAGGACCCTGGCCCTGAACCCTGGTAGTTCCTACGAAGCGGGAGTGCTGCACGGCGCCCTGGTCGAGATCGACGCCCAACGGGGCGTGCGTTCCTACATGCTGGTCACGGGCTGAGGAGGAGGTGGTACCAATGATGGGTGAGACGGCAGGTCATTTTGTGCGGAAGGCGACGGGGCTGGTGCGAGCGTGGTCCGCCTTCGACGCCTTCGTCTACGCCTTCTTTTCCGTTAATCTGGTCACCCTGGGCATGTACATCATGTCCTTTGCCCCCTTCGTCCCGAAGGGGCACCTGTTGCCGGCCGCGGTGATCACGGGGATCCTGGTCACGTTCCTGGTCGTGGTCTACGCGGCCCTCATCGCCACCATGCCGCGGGCGGGTGGCGACTACGTCTGGCAGAGCCGCATCCTCGGCGGCGGCATCGCCTTCGTCCTGGCGGTCACAGGGTGGTGGTTCATCCTCTGGCACTGGGTGCCGATCTACGGGAACGTCCTCTCCATTCAGTTCTTCGGTCCCATTCTGGCGACGCTCGGCCGCGCCGGCGCCGCCCAGTGGTTCGGCAGCCCCAATGGCATCTTTCTGAGTTCGATGATCCTGCTGGTCTTCGTCACCTACTACATCGCGGTGGGGATGGAGCGGTACGCCAGGATCCAGAAGTTCTGCTTCTGGGGCGGGCTGGCGGGGCTGGCCATCGTCCTCTTGCTCCTCCTGGTAAGCGGGCAGGGGCAGTTCCAGGGCGCCTTCAACCGCGAGGCGGCCGCACTCTTCGGGGCATCCGGGGACGTCTACACCCAAACGCTTGAGGCCTCCCGCAAGTACGGCTACGCGCCGCCGTCGTTTGGCTCGATGCCACTGGGGCCGAGCGTCCTGCTCATCCCCATGCTGGTCTTCTACCTCCTCTGGCCAAACTGGGGCGCCACGCTCTACGGGGAGGTCCGGGGGGCGGGCGACTACCGGCGGGTGTTCTCCGGGATGTTCTGGGGGCTGTGGGTGACGGTGGGGCTTTCGGTGGTCTTCTTCCTGCTCGTGGCCAAGACCATGGGGTGGGAGTTCTATCTCGCCGCGAACTCCAACTACTGGGCCACCATCTACGACCCGAAGAACGCCCCGACCCTGGCCGTGCCGCTCTGGCCCTATCCGGCGCTGCTCGCCGGCTGGCTCGTCAACAGCCGGGCGGTGCAGCTGATCATCCTGCTGTTGATGAGCCTGTGGTTCTGGGGTTGGTCGGGGACAGTCTTCCTCTCCTCCACGCGGGTCATCTTCGCGGCGGCGTTCGACCGGGTGCTGCCGGAATGG
This sequence comes from Armatimonadota bacterium, assembly GCA_016199305.1. GTDB lineage: Bacteria > Sysuimicrobiota > Sysuimicrobiia > Sysuimicrobiales > Humicultoraceae > JACQGZ01. The sequence continues at coordinate 11,081 of JACQGZ010000135.1, forward strand.
GCCGCCAGCGTCTCCCCGCGGAGCCACGTCCCCACGGGGGCGCTGGTGCTGATGCTCGTCCCGGCGGTGGTCGTCAGCGCGCTCTACGCCTACCGCCCGGGCTTTGCCACCCTCACGCTCGATGCCACCCTCGTCATCGCCATCACCTACCTGGGCAGCGTGGTGGCCGCAACCGTCCTGCCGTGGCGCCGGCCCGGTCTCTACCAGGGTTCCCCGGTGGCGCGGCTGACGGTTGGCGGCGTGCCGCTGATCACGGTGGCCGGTGTGATCACCATTGCGTTTCTCCTGTTCAACCTCTGGAAGTGGGCGACGGACCTGACCTACGGCGTGAACAACAAGCAGTCGGCCATTTACATGCTCGTCCTCTACGGGCTGGCGCTGGCCATCTACATCATCGCCAAGGTGGTCCGGGCGCGCCAGGGGATCGATCTGGCGCGGATCCATTCAGAGATCCCGGTAGAGTAGCCCGGGGCGCAAAGGTACCGTTGGAGGGTGGTCCCACCTGATCAGGCGGGGCCGCCCTCCTCTGGTACTTCGTACCAGCGCACGCGGTCGCCGATCCGTGCGCGGAGCCGCCAGGCCAGGGTCTTGGGATGGGCTTCGATGGCCTGCCACACCTCGTCCAGCCTGGTGCGGGCCGGTTCGGCCGGCAGCGCCAGGTGCGCCAGGGCCGCCAGCACCCGCGGGGTGTTGAGTTGCAGGGTTCGGTAGAGGCCCCAGTCCTGGGCCGCCAGGCCGGCGATGTAGCCCCGGTTGATCGTGTCCGCATCACCGTCGGCCGTGGGATGGTCCGCCAGCAGGGCGAGGATGTCCACGAGATCCTTCTGGTTGATTTCGACGATCTGCATTTTCGTGAGCAGGAGATCGGCCGGAGCCAGGCAGACATCCGCTGCGTGCAGGCGCCCTCGCAGGTCGATGAGATGGCACATCCGGATCTGATCCAGGAAGACGTCGATCTCCCGCTGGTGGTAGGCGTCCCAGAAACGCAGTCGCCGGTGGCCCTGCAGCGTATTGAACGGGAGGTCGGGCGCATACCCCGCGTCTTCCAGGAGCCGCTGCACGGTCTGGCGGTGCGCCGCGAGGCTGACGAAGTCCAGATCCCGGTAGTCCCGGCGCAGCGGACCTTCCCGGGCGCTGGGCGAATGGAAATAGACGCCCAGGCCCCCGGTCAGGTTCAGCAGGGTGCCGGCCCGCTGCGCGGCGGTGGTGAGGCGTCGCGCTTCCGCGATGATGTCCTGGAGGGTCGGGGGCTCGTTCACGGCCGGCTAATGCGTATTCACCGTTTACCTCGGGACCGCCTTCGGGAGGCGCAGGCATGAAGTCAGACGCGCAGGCCGTCATCATCGGCGGGGGGATCGTCGGCTGCAGCATCGCCTACCACCTCTCGTTGATGGGCTGGCGGGACGTCGTGCTCCTGGAGAGCGCCGATCTCACCAGCGGATCGACGTGGCACGCCGCCGGGTTGGTCGGGCAGCTGCGCGGCTCGCTCAGCCTGACCCGGATCATGATGTTCAGCGCCGAGCTGTACGCCCGGCTCGGGGCGGACACCGGTCACGAGCCGGAATGGCGGCCGGTCGGCAGTCTCCGCCTGGCCTCGTCGCCCCGGCGGATGGAGGAGAACCTCCGTCAGGCGGCGATGGCCCGAACCTTCGGCCTGCCGGTGGAGGTGCTCAGCCCCCGCGAAGCCGTGGCGCGCTTTCCGCTGATGAGTGACCGGGACGTGGTGGGCGCCGTCTATATGCCCACGGACGGGCGCGTCGACGGGAGCGGCGTGACCTTCGCGCTGGCGCGCGGCGCCCGCGACCGGGGCGTGGAGATCCAGACCCAGACGCCGGTCACCGAGATTCGGCTGAAGAACGGGCGTGTCGACGCGGTGGTGACCGGGCGCGGCACGATCCGGACGCCGGTGGTCGTCAACGCGGCCGGCATCTGGGCCGACCAGATCGGGCGGATGGTCGGCGTCCGCGTCCCCATCATCCCCATGCAGCACCAGTACCTCCTCACCAAACCCATCGAGGGGACCCACCGCGACCTGCCGGTGCTGCGCGACCCCGACCTGCGGGTCTACTGCCGCGAGGAGGTCAAGGGGCTGATCATCGGCGGGTTCGAGGCCGAACCCGAGCCGTGGGCGGTGGAGGCGGTGCCGTCCGACTTCCACCACCGCCTGCTGCCGGCCAACTGGCCGGTCTTCGAGGCGGTGGCCGTCAACGCCGCCAGACGGCTGCCGGCCTTCGAGGTCGCGGAGATCGTGAAGATTATCAACGGCCCGGAGGCGTTCACGCCCGACGGCGAGTTCATCATGGGCGAAGCCCCCGAGGTGCGTGGCTTCTTCGTCGCCGCCGGGTTCTGCGCGTATGGGATCGCCGCGGCCGGGGGCGTCGGCAAGGTCCTGGCGGAGTGGATCGTCGAGGGCC
>JACQGZ010000138.1 GCA_016199305.1 Armatimonadota bacterium
CCCCGGAGGTCGCCTTCACCTCGAAGACCCCCTCGCCGATCTCCAGGATGGTGACGTCAAAGGTCCCGCCGCCCAGGTCGAAGACCAGCACGGTCTCGGCGCCCTTCTTGTCCAGGCCGTACGCCAGCGCCGAGGCGGTGGGCTCGTTGATGATGCGCAGCACCTTCAGGCCGGCGATCTCGCCGGCGTTCTTCGTGGCCGTGCGCTGGGCGTCGTTGAAGTAGGCGGGGACGGTGATGACGGCCTCGGTGACCTTCTCGCCCAGGTAGGCTTCCGCGTCGGCCTTCAGTTTCTGCAGGATCATCGCGGAGATCTCTTCCGGCGTGAAGGTCTTGCCGGCGGCGGGGATGCGCACCACCGCCATGCCGTTCGGGCCCTCTTCCACCTTATAGGGCACCATGCCGCGCTCGGTGGCGACTTCGCCGAAGCGGCGCCCCATGAAGCGTTTGATCGAGGAGACGGTGTTCTCCGGGTTGAGTACCGCCTGACGTTTAGCCATCTGGCCGGTCAGGCGCTCCCCCGTCTTGCTAAAGCCGACCACCGAGGGGGTCAGCCGGCTCCCCTCCGCGTTGGGGATCACCTGCGGCTCCCCCCCAACCATGGTGGCGATGACGGAGTTCGTGGTCCCCAGGTCAATGCCGACGACACGCGCCACGGCTACTCAACCTCCACTCTGACGGTCTTGGCCTTCGCCCGTTCCGCCTTCGGGATGCGGACCTCCAGAATCCCGTTCTTGAAGGCGGCCTTCGCCTGATCGGTCTGCACCGACGTGGGCAGGGCCACGGAGCGCTGGAAGGCGCCGTAGCGCAGCTCGCGCCGGTAGTAGTTGCGGCCCTTCTGCTCGGCCTCTGCCCGGGCCTCGGCCTTGAGCGTGAGCGAATCCTCCGAGACAGTCACATCCACGCTCTGGGGGTCGATCCCCGGCATCTCTGCGCGGAAGACCACTTCGCCCTCGGTTTCAAAGACCTCCACCGCCGGCTCCCACATGGCCGGGGCCAGGGGCCGCCCGGCCGGCCGGCGCGTGAAGAAGTCGTCAAAGAGCCGCTCCATGGACTCCCGCAGCGAGGTCAGTTCGTCAAAGGGATCCCATCGCCTGATGCTCATCGCAGCCGTCCTCCTCTCCCTTCCCGATCATCGTCATCGTGCGCTTTGCGCACCCGGATGGTCCGGCGGGTGAACACCCAGTCGGCGTCCGGGCCGCGTCCTTCCACCCGCTGCTCGGTGACCTCCAGCAGCAGTTTCACTCCCGCCAGATTGACCCCCAGTTCCTGGGTGAGGTGCCGGATCAGGCGCACCCGCTCGATGTCGCGGTCCGAATACAACCGGATGCGGTTGCGCCGCTGCGGACTGAGGAGTCCCTTCTCCTCATAGATGCGCAGCGTGCGGGGGTGCAGCCCGGCCAGGTCGGCCGCGATGCTGATCACATAGAGCGGGCGGGTCGCCCGCCGGTCCTTCACTGGATTGCGCTCCTCCTTCACCCCCACCCCACCAGTTCGCCCGGGCGAACTGGTGGCCCGGGGCACCCCTACTGACTGCACTGGCGTCGGCGGGCTTGTGGGCACGAGCAGTATAGGTCTCTGCCATTTGCATTGTCAAGATAGTTAACAATATGATTGTCAAGGTGCCGCAGCCGAGCCAGGGCGCCGCGACGCCGGGGAGCGGACCGTCCCGAAATAGGACGGCGCCGGCGCGTCGTTGCCTGGGAGAGGACCGGTGCAGTACGCTGAGGCCTGAACGCATGATCGACGCCGACGCCATTCGCAACGTGGTCATCCTGGGCGGGGGCCCGGCGGGCCTGACCGCCGCCATCTACGCCGCCCGCGCCAACCTGCGCCCGCTCGTGATCGAGGGCGGGGAGGCGGGCGGCCAGCTGATGCTCACGACGCTGGTCGAGAACTACAGCGGCTTCGCCGACGCGATCATGGGCCCGGACCTGATGACGGCGATGCGCACCCAGGCCGAGCGGGTGGGGGCCGAGTTCCTGACCGAGGACGCCGTCGCCGCCGACCTTTCGCAGCGCCCCTTCCGCATCACGACACAGGGCGGGACGGAGGTGCGGGCCCGCGCCGTGATCGTGGCAACGGGCGCCTCCGCCAAGATGCTGGGCCTGCCCTCCGAGCAGCGGTTCCTCGGTCGCGGCGTCTCCACGTGCGCCACCTGCGACGGCTTCTTCTTCCGCCAGCAGGATGTGGTGGTCGTCGGCGGGGGGGACAGCGCCATGGAGGAGGCGCTCTATCTGGCCAACATGGCCCACTCCGTCACGGTGGTCCACCGCCGAGACACCCTGCGCGCCAGCAAGATCATGCAGGACCGCGCCCTGAAGCACCCCAAGATCGCCTTCGTCTGGAACACCGAGGTGGCGGAGATCCTGGGGGACGGCAAGGTCCGCGCCGTGCGCCTGCGCGACATGACGACAGGCGAGATCACCGAGCGGCCCATCGACGGCGTCTTCGTCGCTATCGGCCACCGCCCCAACACCGACCTCTTCAAGGGCCAGCTGGCGATGGATGCCGCCGGCTACATGGTGGCCACCCGCGGCACGATGTCCAACGTGGAGGGCGTCTTCCTCGCCGGGGACGTGCACGACCACACCTACCGCCAGGCGATCACCGCGGCCGGCTTCGGCTGCATGGCCGCCATGGACGCGGAGCGCTGGCTCCAGGGGGATGAGGCCCTCGCGCCGGAGGCACACTGGAGCCCCGGCCAACCGGCGGTCGCCACGCGCGCCAAGCCCGGGCCCACCCGCGCCTGATCGCACATTCGCCGCCGCAAGGCAACCGGCGGAACCGGTCGGTCCCGCCGTCAGTGTGTGTCCGCGTGCCGGGCCCTCAGGAGACGCCTGCGGCGAGGGCGGCCTCCACCCGTCGCTTCAGTTCCCCCTTGGGCATGTACCCGATGATCCGCTCGACGAGCTCCCCGCCCTTGAACACCCC
>JACQGZ010000143.1 GCA_016199305.1 Armatimonadota bacterium
AGATGGTCGCCCTGATGAACGAGGGCGGCTTCGACCTGGTGACGGCGTCGGGCGACGCCAGCAACCGCCTGATCTCCGGCGGCCGCGTCCAGGAGGTCAACATCAATCTCGTCCCCAGCTGGAACACCGTCGACCCCCGGCTGCAGAACGCGCCCTGGCACACGGTGGCCGGCAAGCACTACGGCGTGCCCTACCAGTGGGGACCGAACGTGCTGATGTACAGCACCAAGGTCTTCAAGACCGCGCCCAAGAGTTGGAGCGTCGTCTTCGTCGAGCAGAAATTGCCCGACGGGAAGACCAACAAGGGCCGCGTGCAGGCCTACGACGGGCCGATCTACGTCGCCGACGCGGCGATGTACCTGATGACCCACAACAAGGCCCTGGGCATCAAGAACCCCTACGAACTCACCCGCAAACAGTTCGATGCCGCCCTGAACCTGCTGCGGCAGCAGCGGAAGATCGTCCATCGCTACTGGCACGACGCGTTCATCCAGATCGATGACTTCAAGAACGAAGGGGTGGTGGCGTCCAGCTCCTGGCCGTTCCAGGTCAACCTGCTGCAGAGCGAGAAGCGGCCCATCGCCAGCACGATTCCCGTCGAGGGGGCGACCGGGTGGGCGGACACCACGATGCTGCATGCGAACGCGCCGCACCCCAACTGCGCCTACCGCTGGCTGGAGCACTCGATTTCGCCCAAGCTGCAGGGGGATCTGGCGGCGTGGTTCGGTTCCGTGCCCGCGGTGCCGGCGGCCTGCAAGGGCAACGCGCTGCTCGGCGCCGAAGGCTGCAACACCAACGGCTTCAAGAACTTCGAGAAGATCTGGTACTGGAAGACCCCTGTCGCCAACTGCGGCGGCGGGCGCCAGTGCGTCCCCTACCACGAATGGGTGACCAACTACATCGCCGTCATCGGGGGGCGCTGATCGGACCGCGTCCGACCCGCCGATCCCTCTCTGGGAGTCAACCGAAGGCCCGACCCGCCCCGGCCGGGCCTTCGGCGCTCTGGGCCGCCGTCGGCCGGCGGAAGGTCGGCCGTGTCCACTAAGCCAGCCGGGGGTCCGGACGGCGGGCCGGCCCGTCCGGCGGTGGCGGCCGTCCGGTTCCTCCACGTCAGCCGTCACTTCGGCGACGTGAAGGCGGTCGACCATGTCAGCCTCGACATCCATGACGGCGAGTTTTTCTCGCTGCTCGGCCCATCAGGGTCGGGCAAGACCACCTGCCTGCGCCTGATCGCGGGGTTCGACCATCCCACGGCGGGCGCCATCGAACTGCACGGGGTAGGGGTCTCCGGCATCCCACCCTACGAGCGGGACGTGAACACCGTTTTCCAGGACTACGCTCTCTTCCCGCACATGTCGGTCGGGCAGAACGTGGCCTACGGCCTGATGATCAAGCGGGTCCCCCCGACCGAACGCGACGCCCGGGTGCGGGAGATGCTCGACCTGGTCCGCCTGGGGGGCATGGCGGAGCGCCGCCCCTCTCAACTGTCGGGCGGGCAGCGCCAGCGGGTGGCCCTGGCCCGGGCGCTGATCAACCGCCCGCGCGTCCTGCTCCTGGACGAGCCCCTGGGTGCGCTCGACCTGAAGCTCCGCCAGCAGATGCAGATCGAATTGAAGGCGATCCAGCAGCACGTCGGCATCACCTTCATCTACGTGACGCACGACCAGGAAGAGGCACTGACGATGTCCGACCGCCTCGCCGTGTTTAACAACGGCCGCGTCGAACAGGTGGGAGCGCCGGCGGAGGTCTACGAACACCCGGCGACTGATTTCGTGGCCGGCTTTGTGGGGGTCAGCAATCTGGTCAGCGGGGAGACCGCGCGGGCGATCACCGGCTCACCGGAGACCTTCACCATCCGCCCGGAGAAGATCCTCATGCACGAGCCGGACGCCGCGATTGAAGACGGGCTCTGCTGGATCGACGGTCGCGTCCGCGACGTGGTCTATCTGGGCCCGCACACGCGCTATCGGGTGGACCTCGACGCCGGCGGGGAATTGACCGTCACCCAGCAGAATGTCGACAGCACCTCGCTGGATGTGCAGGCGGCCCGGGGCCGCCGCGTCCGCCTGGTCTGGCCCCGCGCGCACAACCGGTCGGTCATCACGACCGGGTAAGGCCCGCCGTGCCGGTCACCCGCCGCCTCGCCATCTCGCTCTACCGCCACCCCCGGGTGGCCCTGCTGCTCCTCCTCGCCCCGCCGCTGCTCTGGCTGGGCGTGGTCTACCTGGGGTCGCTCTCCTCCCTGGTCGTCCAGAGTTTCTTCTCCCTCGACGGGTTCACCGGGCAGGTGGTGCGGCGGTTCACCCTGGCCACCTACCGTGATCTCCTGACACCGGCCAACATGGACATCGTCATGCGCACGGCGGGCATGGCCGCCGCGGTGACGCTGGCCGCGGCCGTAGCCGCCTTCCCGCTGGCCTACTACATGGCCCGCTACGCGTCCCCGCGAGGCAAGGCGGCACTCTACCTGGCGGTGCTGCTCCCCCTGTGGTCGTCCTATCTGGTCCGCGTCTTTTCCTGGAAACTCATCCTGGCCAAGGAAGGTATCTTGAACTGGACTGTGCAGCGGCTCGCCCTCGGCGGGGCGCTGGACTGGCTGCTCGGCCTGCCGGTGATCGGGGGGCCCTCGCTGTCGGTCTCCCTGCTCGGGATGTTCGTGGTCTTCCTCTACGTCTGGCTGCCGTACATGATCCTGCCCGTCGAGGCGGCGCTCGAGCGCATCCCCGAGTCCTTTCTCGAGGCCTCCGCGGACCTGGGGGCGCGTCCCGGCCAGACGTTTCGCCAGGTGATCCTCCCCCTGGCCCTTCCCGGTGTCATTGCCGGGTCGATCTTTACCTTCTCGCTCACCCTCGGCGACTTCATCGTCCCGTATGCGCTGGGGAACTCCGCCCTCTTCATCGGCCAGGCCGTCCTCGCCCACCAGGGCACATCGGGAAACATCCCGCTGGCCGCGGCCTTTACGGTGGTGCCGATGGTGATCATGGCCTTCTACCTGCTGGCGGCCAAACGGACGGGAGCGTTTGATGCCCTCTAGGACCGCCCCCGGCCCGCATCAGGCCCGAGCCTCCTTCGGCCTGAAGGCCGCCACCCTGGCGGTTCTGCTCTACCTGCACCTCCCCCTGGCCATCATCATTCTCTACGCCTTCACCACCGAGGACGCGGCCTTCACCTTCCCCCCGCCGGGCCTGACGCTGGACTGGTTCGGCGTCGCCTGGCGGCGCTCCGACATCTGGGCGGCGCTCTCCCTGTCCCTGCGGGTGGCGACGGCGACCACGGGTGTCGCCCTCCTCCTGGGCACGCTGGCGGCGGCGGCCGTGCACCGGGCGAAGTTCTTCGGCCGGGAGACGATCTCGTTTCTCGTCATCCTGCCGATCGCGCTGCCGGGCATTATCACCGGCATCGCGCTACGCTCGGCGATCAGCCTGCTGAACATCCCGTTCAGCCTCTGGACGATCGTCATCGGCCACGCCACCTTCTGCGTGGTCGTGGTCTACAACAACGTCCTGGCGCGCTTCCGGCGAACGGCCGCCTCACAGGTGGAGGCGTCGATGGACCTGGGGGCCTCCCCGTTCGAGACCTTCCGCTACATCGTGCTGCCCAGCATTGCCACCGCGCTGCTGGCCGGCGGGATGCTGGCGTTCGCGCTCTCCTTCGACGAGATTATCGTCACGACGTTTACGGCGGGGCAGCAGGAAACGCTGCCGATCTGGATCTTCACCCAGCTGACCAAGCCGCGGCAGCGGCCGGTGACCAACATCGCCGCCATCTTCGTCATCGCCGCAACGATGGTGCCCATCCTGCTGGCGCACCGGCTGACCGAAGGCAGCGGCGGGCGGGCGGGACGGTAGCGCCGGGTGGCGCGCGGCGCACGCCCGGGCAGGAGTCACACCCCGGAAACACAAACGGAGCGCCATCAACAGTCGGGACGTGCGCGGCGCCAATCAGGAGGCAGGTTATGGACCAACCCTGACGGCCCGCGGCAGAGTTCGCCTTCCCGGCGTCTACGTCATCATCGGCTCGCGCCGGAGTTCAAACCCGGCTGCATTGGACATCGTGCGCAGGCCCAGCGCCACGCCGGCCCTGCCTCGGCAGGCGGTTCTGTGGAGAAAGTACGGCGGAACTGCCCCGTCCCCTGCGGGGTTCTGCCGACGGGGAGCCGGACGCCGCTTCCCGGCGTCAGAGCGCGATGGTCATCCCTTCTCGCCCGGGGATCAGTTCGAAGGGGGGCTCGCCCCGGCGCGCCGTTTCGATCAGACGGTCGAGGTCGTCGTCGGAGTGGGTGGGGTTGTGGTGGAAGGTCATCAGCCGCCGCGCGCCGGCCAGCGCGGCGAAGGCCAGGGCGTGCCCGATGGCGCTGTGCCCCCACCCGACATACTGGGGGTACTCCGCGTCCGCATACTGGACGTCGTGGATGAGCAGATCCACTCCCGCCGCCAGGTCATACCCAGAAGTCCACTTGGGCTCCTCCGGAAAGTGGCGCGCGCCCAGGGCCGGCTCGTGGTCAGGAAGATATGCCATGGCGACCCGCCCGTCAGAGATACGGTAGCCGACCGTCGGCCCCGGGTGACTGACCAGCGCGGCCGCCACCTCCAGCGCGCCGATCGTAAAGCGTCCCAAGGGGACGTCGAGGAGGACGAGGTCGCACGGGAGCTCCCGCAGGCGAACCGGAAAGAGGGGCGGGGAGAGGTACCGGACCAGCCGCGCCTGCAGGTCCATCGTCGTCGACGGCGGGCCCCAGATATGCACCTGCACCTTCGGCCGGTAGAGCGGCGCGAAGAAGCCGAGCCCCTGCAGGTGGTCCATGTGCAGGTGGGTGAGCAGGACGTCCACGGCAGGGATCTCACCCACCGTCGCGCCCAGGCGGCGGATCCCCGTGCCGGCGTCGAGGACGAGCAGCGTGCCGTCCTCCCCGCGCACCTCCACGCAGGAGGTATTGCCGCCGTACCGTAGGGTCTCCGGGCCGGCGCTCGGAAGTGACCCGCGGGTGCCCCACAGCGTCACCCTCACGACGGGTCGAGCTCCCAGAAGATGATCGCCCCACCCAGAGAGCGCCCTCCCTGGCCGTCGAGCGGCAGCACGGTGGACTCGATCCTCCGAGACCGGCCGTCCAACCCCTGGATGCGCACCCGACGGTGCACCACCCGGCGTTCTCGCAGCGCGACGAGCAGCGGCCGGCGCTCCGGGGGAATCGGCGAGCCGTCCTCCTCGTAGAGGGGCAGCGTCTGCACCCACTCCTCCGAGCGCATCTCTCCCGTCTCCGCGAACCGCCGGCCCAGGATCGCTTCCGCCGGCTGGTTGTAGTAGAGGAGATTCCCCTCGCGGTCGGCGATGAGGATCGGCATGGCCAGGTAGCTGGCCAGCTGGCGCATCAGGATCAGCTCGATTGGTTTCTGCATCCGCGTCCCGGCTCGGCCTTACTCGTCCGCCCCCCAGATGAAGGCCACAGCCCCGAGATGGTCTCCGCCCAGCGCCTCCAACGGAAACGCGGTCACGCCCAGCCGCCGGGCCACGCCGTCGTGCCCGGTGATCCAGAAGGTGCGGTGGGCGGGCTGGTGCTGCCGCAGGGCAACCATCAGCGGCAGCTCCTCTGGCGGAATCGGCGTGCCGCCCTCGTCTCGCTGCGTAAAGGCGGTCGACCACTCGGCGGCGGGCATGGGACCCGCCTCGTCGAACCGCCGGCCGAGCAG
>JACQGZ010000147.1 GCA_016199305.1 Armatimonadota bacterium
GCCGTACCCAGCTGCTCGATCCGCCCGGCCGACATGACGGCGATACGATCAGAGATAGAAAGGGCCTCCTCCTGATCATGTGTGACGTAGAGGGTCGTGATGCCCAGCGTGGTCTGGATGCGGCGGATCTCTTCTCGCAGCTGCACTCGCACCCGGGCATCCAGTGCCGAGAGTGGCTCATCGAGGAGCAGGACCCGCGGCTCAATGGCGAGCGCTCGTGCCAGCGCGACGCGCTGCTGCTGGCCACCCGAGAGCTGGTGGGGGTAGCGCTTGCGGGCGGAGACCAGCCCGATCAGCTCAAACAGTTCCCCGACGCGCCGGGCCTGTTCCGCAGCCGACACGCTTCGCAGGCGGAGGCCGAAGGCCACGTTCTCCTCCGCCGTCATGTTGGGAAACAGGCTGTACGCCTGAAAGACCATCCCCATGTTCCGGCGGCTGGGAGGCAGGTCGGTGATGTTGTGCCCTTCGAGCACCACGGCCCCCGCGTCCGGGTATTCAAACCCCGCCACGATCCGAAGGCCGGTCGTCTTTCCGCAGCCGCTCGGGCCGAGCAGGGTGACAAACTCCCCTGGTTCCAGTGCCAGATCGAGACGCTCGAGGGCCAGGACCTCGCCGAACGTTTTTCGCAGCTCCCGGAGCTCCAGGTAGGCCATGCTATCTCGTCCCACCGATCTGCACGTGACGGCCGCCGAATTGTCGACCGAGGAGGAGGATGCCGAGCATGGCCAGCCAGGTGATGCCGAAACTGATGAGGGTGACGGCCGCAGCGCCCGTGGCGCGCGTCTCCCCGATGAAGTTGATGTAGACGGAAAACGTGGAAAAGAGCAGGACGTTCGCCAGCGTGAATTCGCCCATGACGATGGCCAGCGTGAGGAAGGTCCCGCTGAACATCGCCACCTGCAGGTTGGGCAGAATCACCCGGAACAGGGTTGGGGTCCAGCCGGCCCCGAGGCTCTGCGCCGCCTCCGTCAGCGTGCGGATGTCGATGGCCCCCAGCCCGGCATCCAGCGACCGATAGATGTACGGCATCGCCAGCACGACGTAACCGGCGACGAGGATCTGGGGCGTGGCCACGAAGAACTGCGGCGCGCCGCGGTAGACATTGAGCAGACCGACCACGAGCACGATGGGCGGCACCACAAACGGCAGCACGGTGAGGAACTCCACGACGGGCCGCAGCCGGGGCAGCCGCAGATGCACCCAGTACGCCGTGGGGACCAGCAAGAGGAGTACGATGGCGATGGTTTCCAGAGCCAGCCGGAAGGAGAGCCAGAAGCTCTGGCGGAACTGAGGATCTCGCAGGATCTCGGTGTAGGCCGAGAAATCATACCGCCCGCCTCCGGCGCGCAGGCTGAACTCCGCGGTGGCCGCCAGCGGCACGATGAAGTAGGCCGTGCCCAGTAGCAGCCAGACGACCCGCCACAGCGAGATCCGGCCGCTCATCGCATCCAGCGCGCGGCCCGCTGCTGCAGGATGGCGTAGAGCGACATCGAGATGGTGATGACCACGATCATCCCCAGCGCCAACGCCTGCCCCAGATGAGGATCGGTGAGGACGTTACCCTGGAGCACGTTCCCGATCAGGGTGGGCACCAGGTTGACCAGGCCGGAGGTGAGGGCGAACGGCGTGGCATAGGCGGCGAAGGCGTTGCCGAACAGCAGCACCATCGCGCCCAGGAGCGAAGGGCGGAGGATGGGCAGCGCGACAAAGCGCCAGTACTGATAGCCGGTGGCTCCGAGGTTGGAGGCCGCCTCCCGCCATTCCCGCTTGAGCCCGTCGATGGCGGGCGCGATCACCAGGATCATCAGGGGAATCTGGAAGTACAGGTAGGTCAGCACAAGCCCCGCGAAGCCGAACAGGGTGAAGCCGGCGCCGTAGAGGTCCACGCCGAGGTCCTTGAGCAGCCGGGTCAGCAGACCCACGGTCCCGAGCGTAGAGATGAAGGCAAAGGCCAACGGCACGCCGGCGAAGTTGGCCGCGACGCCGGAGAAGGTCGTCAGCACCGTCCTGATCCAGGGTGGGCTCCCCGCGCTGATGGCCGCGTAGGCCATGAGCAGACCGAATATGCCCCCCGCCACCGCGGTGGCCGCGCTGATCTCGATACTGTTCAGGTAGGCTTGGAGGTGCTGGCCCTGGAAGAGGGCGGCGATGAAGTCGAGGGTGAAGCGGCCCTGCTCGTTGAAAAAGGCCCCCACCAGCACCGACGCCGACGGCAGCAAGAGGAACGCCAGCGCGTAGAGGAAGAACGGCGCCAGGACGAGCGCCGCGGTGGCCTGGGGAGGCCTGCGAAGCTTCAGGCCTCCCCGCTGAGTCTCCGCCGCCCGCCGTGTGATGGACACCGTTTCTAGACGGCCGGTCTCCTCACC
>JACQGZ010000150.1 GCA_016199305.1 Armatimonadota bacterium
GCCCGGGATGCCGCCGCAACCGAGGGGAGCCCGCCTGAGCCGTCGCCCTCCCGCCACTCGTCCTCACCCTATGGCCTCTCCATTCAGGCTCAAGCCCACCCCGGATCCGCCCGCGGTGGCGAATGCCGTCGAGGTCGTGGAGAGCGCCTCCGCGGTCCCGTCTGCTCCGACGCCGATGGTCAGGACCGGCACCGAGCTGATGCCGGTGTGTGCTCCACCTTCCAGGTTCCAGCGGTAGAACTTCATGTTGCCGTCGGTCGCTTCTCCGTCGGGGCGCCGTCCGAGCACTGCGCCCACCTGGTCGACCGTCATCCCCAACCGGAACGGCCCGATCCCTTCACCGGGACGGATCGCTATCTCGTCGAAGGCCTGGGGGAACGCGGGCTCCCCGGCCAGCAAAACAAGGAACACCACCAGGACTGCTGCCCATTTCATTGCTCGTCCCTCCTCCACGGGATCGTTCATCCGTCCTTCACGCTCGAGCGTAGGAGGAAGGACCGTTCCGGCCATCAGGCGGCCGTCCCGGCGGGGAGGGGTAGCGGTCCTGTCTTCTCAGGACGGGAGACCCGGGAATCCGGGAGGTGCGTGGGTGGGGCCGGAGGTTAGTGGCTGAGGCGGGCCGCCACGGATAGCGCGCGAGCGGCCAGCGGAGCCAGCGCGGAGAGGGTGCCACGCCATGCGGCGCGCGCGACGGCCCGTCCCGCGGTGAGACGGCCGCGCAGCCACTCCGCCGGGCGCGCCCCCGGGCAGATCGGATAGTGGAAGTTCCGTCCGCCCAGGTCGTCGTTGGTCAGCGCGAAGATGACCGGCATCGGCTCGCCCAGGCCGCGGTTCATCACCGCCCGTTCATCGATGAAGGGCGAGAGCCGGAGCCCGCGGGCCGGATCCAGGCAGTCGATGGGAATGACGTTGAGGGGATTCGTGTCGCTGTCAAAGTTGCGACCGCGGTGCTGCCCCGGATGGTGCAGGTCGAGGGCGTGGCCGATCTCATGCAGGGCGAGCGACTCGAAGTGGTTGCAGGAACTGCCGGCCAGCCCCGGGTCGAGGTAGTAGCAGGAGCGGGCGTTGAAGACGATGTCGGCGCTCGTGATCGTCCCGCCCGGCAGCAGGCGGCCGTTCGTGCCCATGGGGGCGGCCAGGAGAGCATAGAGGCTCGTCCAGGCGCCCAGGCGGCCCACCTTCGGATACGCCTCCGGATCGAGGGCGAAGAAGTCGATCTCCGCGCCATACCCGCGCCACGGGTCGCGGCTGTCCGGCGGGGGCAGTTGGGCCGCGATCCTGCCGTTGACGCTGGCGAACCGCAGGAAGGGATGGGCGCTGGCCCAGCGGTCCATCGCCCGGCGCAGCGCATCCTCCAGTTGCGCGCAGCTGGGACGGGGCACGTCCAGGAACCGCCGGATGAGGGTGGCGCAGAGGTCGGCGGCGACGGCGTACTCGATCCCGCCGCCCAGGCCGCGGACCCCGTGGAGGGCAAGCGAGCCGGGGACGTTGCTCCACCGCGCGGCGGCGGCCAGGTCGTCGGCGGGATCGTTGGGCGTGTTGTTGGTGAGGGCGGGATCGATGACGAAGGCCGCGGCCGGGAGAGGGGAGATGGCCGTCGTGAGACAGAGGAGCGCCGCCAGCAGGGCGGCTGCCCCGCACTGTGCGGTCGGCCCTCGGCGCGTCCCGCGTCGCGGGGCAGTTACATCAGCGCGCGGGTGGAGAAGGGGTGCGTGCAGGGCGGACCTCCGGCGTACCGCATCTGCAGGGCGTCGAGATCCATCAGGACGGCGAAGACCGTCTCCGTACGCTCGTCGTCAGGCAGTTGCGTGTTGGGGTGGCGGCAGACGGACTCCGGATGTCCCTCGTGGTCGCGCATGAACTGCTCCAGGTCCGCGGCAGCCAGCGGGCTCGCCCCGCCCCGCCGCGCCAGCAGCCGCTCCATGCGGTTGCAGCGCTGATACGTGGAGGTGCGCTCTTCGCGCAGGGGCTGCCAGAGCGAGAGCCGCTCCGGCTGCAGGAAGTGGTTGGCATGCGCCAGGGTGCCGCCGGCCGGGTCGATGGCCACCCACCCGCCCGGGGAGGTCTCCAGGTCCACGATCTCCCCACCGCCGTCCTGCCCGTCCCCATTGACGTGCGCGCGCCCGCCGCGGCCGCGGGCGATGAGGAAGTTGGCCGAGCAGGCGTGCACCCCAGCGGTGGCCTCGCCGACGGCCGCCGCGAAGGTGCGGCTGGCCAGGATCCGCGAGGTCCGCAGGTGGAAGGGTACTCCCAGGCGGGACCAGTCATCCAGGTGGCTGAGCAGCCCGTTGATCAACAGGCCGATCCCCGCCGAGTTCATGCCGATCTTGCCCCCGGCGATCCCCGCCTCCGTGAAGGCCAGGGTGCGCATGTCCTCCCCTTCGATCTCCAACAGGGCGCCGCGCACGTCGGGAATCCAGTCCCAAGACTGTCCGATCCAGAGGTGCCCGTCCGCGGTGACGGTGCGCGCGGCGGCAAAGGCGGTGCACCCGCCGGCGGCCTCCTCCATGCCGATGGCGGAGTAGGCGCTGTAGAGGATTTCGTAGCGGGCGTTCAGCATCGCGATCTCGGCCAGGGTCCGGCCGCTCGCTTCTGCAATGCCCTCCATCGTCTGGCGATAGTCATGGCTCGCCCGCGTGAAGACGTCGAGGTAGGCGGCGGCGCGGCGGTCCACCTCGGCGCGCTCCAGGCGGGCGTCGGTGAGGAAGCGGTGGAGGTAGAGGTCGACGTTGTGCCGGATCTCGGCCCGCAGGGCCTCGCCGTGGGCGCGGCCCTGCTCGCGCGGGGCGCC
Organism: Armatimonadota bacterium; assembly: GCA_016199305.1. GTDB lineage: Bacteria > Sysuimicrobiota > Sysuimicrobiia > Sysuimicrobiales > Humicultoraceae > JACQGZ01. The sequence continues at coordinate 2,792 of JACQGZ010000150.1, forward strand.
GCGCAGCGTCACGACCGGCAGGGCGGTGGCGGCGCTCACGGGGCGGGCTCCTCGCGCAGCCGCTGCTCGAAGCTGATCCACGCCGGCTGGCGCACGAAGCCCATCTTGACGTTGATGTGCAGCATGGGCGCGTTCAGCGTGTCGTTCCAGGTGCGGATCTCCCGGACGCCGCGCGCACGGGCGAAGGCCACGGTGCGCAGTTTCAGCGCCAGGGCCAGTCCCCGGTTGCGGTAGGCCCGCCGCGTCCCCGTGATCCCCTGATGCATGACGTCGGAGAGCTCATGGCTGCGGA
>JACQGZ010000137.1 GCA_016199305.1 Armatimonadota bacterium
GGGCATGATCTCCCGGTGCCAGTGATAGGCCGGCGAGCGCGGATAGGCGTAGGGGGCGGTGTGGACGATCAGGTTGTACGGAGGATTCTGCACGCAGAGCGCCAGCTTCAGCAGCACCGTCTTCAGCGCGTTCGCCATGGGTGCCACGTCCTCGGGACCGATCCCACCGAAGGAGGCCAAGTGCGCCTTAGGGAGGATCCAGGTCTCGAAGGGAAAGCGCGCGGCGTAGGGCGCGACCGCCAGGAAGCGCTCGTTCTCGTAGACGATCCGCTCGCCGCTGGCGCGCTCCTGCGCGATCAGATCGCAGTAGATGCACGACCCCTCTTTGACGAAGTACCGTTCCGCCGACTCCATCTCCTCGCTGATGCGCTTGGGCACCATGGGCAGGGCGATCAACTGGGAGTGCGGGTGCGACAGCGAGGCCCCGGCTACCCGCCCGTGGTTGCGAAAGAGGAGCAGGTACTCGAACCGCTCGTCTCGGTCCAGGTCCTCGTAGCGGTGGTAGTAGGCGCGGATGACGTCGGCGATCTCCTCCTGGGACATCAGCGCCAGATGCGTATCGTGGTCGGGGGTTTCGAGGATCACCTCATGCGCCCCCACCCCGTCCATCCGCGTGAAGATGCCTACCTTTGTGCGGGTCGTATCGCCCTCGATCCGCAGCGCGGGGTACTTGTTGCTGACCACGCGCACGCGCCAGCCCGGCCCATTGGCCGCGCTGCCGTCCCGGCGCACGGCGAAGAGCTCGGGCGGAGTCTGCGCCTCGCGTCCCTCGCAGAACGGGCAGCGCGCGGGGTCGGAGCGGTCGTCGTCCACGGTGGTGATGAAATCCGTCGGCCGGGCGGCCCGCTCCGTGGCGATGATCACCCAGCGGCGCGTGATTGGGTCTTTGCGCAGTTCCGGCACGTCGTGCGTCCCTCCTCAAACCCCACCCCACAGGTTCACTTCGCGAACCTGTGAGGCCCCGGGGCACCCCCACTGATCAACCCTGCCCGGATGCCTTGCTAGGCGGTCTCGCCCGCCAGCCCCCCTACTCTTCTGCCCACCGCCTCGCGGTATAAGGCGGCATACCGGCCGGCGGAGCGCCCCCAGGAGAAATCTGCCCGCATGCCCGCCTGCTGAATGCGCCGCCAGAGCACCGGATCGCGAAACGCGGACAGCGCCCGGTCGAGCGCGGCCAGGAACGCCGGGGGCGTGTAGTCGTCAAAGACGAACCCCGTCGCCGTCCCGTCATCGACCGCTTCGGGGGTGGCGTCTACCACGGAATCGGCCAGCCCACCGGTGCGCCGCACCACCGGGATCGTCGCGTAGCGCAGGCTGTACAGCTGGTTCAGCCCCGACGGTTCGTATCGGGAAGGCATGAGAAACAGATCCGCCCCCGCCTCGATGCGGTGGGCAAGGGGTTCGTCGAAGGTCAGCGCGGCGACGACCTGGCGGGGATGGGTCCGGGCCAGATGGGAGAAGAGCGCGTGGTAGCGGGGGTCCCCCGTGCCCAGCAGGACGAACTGGACCCCCTGCTTCAGCAGCGCGGGCAGGACGGCGGCGACCAGATCGCACCCCTTCTGGTCTGTCAGGCGGCTGACCATGCCCAGCAGCGGGGCATAGGGCAGCGGTTCCAGCCCGCCATCCTGCTGCAGCGCGCGCTTGCAGAAGCGCTTCCCGTCCAGGTCGTCGGGTCCGTAGCGGGCGGGCAGATGGGCGTCGACCCGCGGGTCCCACTGGCCGTAGTCCACACCGTTCAGCACGCCGAACAGATCGCGGCTGCGCCGGGACAGCAGGCCTTCGAGCCCGGCGCCGAACTCGGCCGTCTGGATCTCCTTCGCATAGGTCTCGCTGACAGTGTTGAGCACGTCGGCGAAGACGAGCCCGGCCCTCAGACAGTTGACCTTCCCCCAGAACTCCAGCCCATCCGGGCCGAAGTAATCCTCGAGGAGGCCGAGGCCGGGGAATTCGGCAGCCGGAAACAATCCCTGCATGCCGATGTTGTGGATGGTCAGCAGCGTGGGCCAGGATCGCTGCCCGGCCCGCTCCCGCTGATGGAGATAGGCCGGGATCAATCCGGTGTGCCAGTCGTTGCAGTGCACCAAGTCGGGCGGGAACGCCTGCGCCGCGATCGCCACGGCGGCCCGGCTGAAGAAAGCGAAGCGCAGCAGGTTGTCCGGGTAGTCGCGTCCCCCTTCGCCGTAGAGACCGCCCCGGTCGAAGAAGCGGGGACAGTCGACGAAGTAGACGGGGATCCCCGAGGGTGACCGTCCTTCCAGCACCAGGCCGCTCACCGGCGCTCCCCCGACCTCGATGCGCAGCGGGAAGAGCGGCGTCAGGTTCTCTCGAGGGATCGGCCGGTAGCGGGGCAGAACCAGCCGCACCTCGTGGCCCAGATCGCGCAGCGCCCCCGGGAGGGACCCCGCGACGTCGGCCAGACCGCCGGTTTTGACGTAGGGAACGGCCTCTGAGACGCAGTAGAGGACTTTCACAGCCATCCTCTTATAGCATGCACATTCTCGAACCGTCAAACCGCCCTGTGGAAGGGGGAAAAGCGGTTCGAAAATTCACCGTGGAGTGGTTGAAAATCAACCATGAAATGGTTACTTGACCGGCTCCGCAAATATCCTCATGGTCCCCAAACTGTCAGAGTTCCTTGCCGGCCGGATGGAGATCCTCACTCTCTGGCCGCTTTCGCAGGGGGAAATCGATGGTGTCCAGGAAGGTTTCGTGGATGCGGTTTTCAAGGAGAAGTTCCTCTCCGTCGACTCCACCCGGGAAGAACGAGCAGATGCAGTGGGTAGGATACTTCGAGGCGGGTACC
>JACQGZ010000016.1 GCA_016199305.1 Armatimonadota bacterium
GCGCGTCGTTCACGACGCTCTTCACGATCCCCTCGACCTCGGAGTTGCCGAGTTTCGTCTTGGTCTGCCCCTCGAACTGCGGCTCCGGGAGTTTCAGGCTGAGTACCGCGGTGAGCCCCTCGCGGACGTCCTCGCCCGAGAGGGTGAGGTCGCCGTCGCGCATCCCCAGCCGCCGCGCGTAATCGTTGAGCGTCCGCGTCAGGGCGGAGCGGAACCCCACCAGGTGGGTGCCTCCCTCCGTCGTCGGGATGGTATTCACGAACGTCAGGACATGCTCCAGGTAGCTGTCGTTGTACTGGATCGTGAACTCGACCTCGGTGCCGTCGCGATCCCGCCGCGCGTGAATCGGCTCCTCGTTGAGCCGGCCGCGGTTGCGGTTGAGGGCGCGCACCAGTTCCTTAATGCCCCCGGCGAACTTGAATTTCTGCGTCCCCTCGGTGCGTTCGTCCTCCAGGACCATCTCCAGGCCGGCGTTGAGATAGGCGATGTCCTCCAGCCGCTTGGCGATGACCTCGGTGTTGAACTCGGTGGCGGTCATCACCTCGGGGTCCGGTTTGAACTCGACCCGGGTGCCGCTCGGCTGGAGGGCCCCGGCGGAGGCGCGCAGGGCGGCCACCGGTTTGCCGCGCTCGAACCGCTGCCGATAGGTCTTGCCCTCGCGGTAAACCTCCACCGTCAGCCACTCGGACAGGGCGTTGGTGACCGACACACCCACGCCGTGCAGGCCGCCGGAGATCCGGTAGCCTCCCCCCCCGAACTTCCCGCCGGCGTGCAGGGTCGTCAACACTACCTCCACGGCGGGCCGGCCGACCTTGGGCAGTACGCCCACGGGAATGCCCCGTCCGTCGTCCAGCACCGCCGCGCTGCCGTCGCGGCGCAGGACCACCGCGATCCGGGTGCAGTACCCGGCGAGCGCCTCGTCTACCGCGTTGTCGACGACCTCGTAGAGGAGATGGTGCAGCCCGTCCGGCCCGGTGGAGCCGATGTACATGGCCGGTCGCCGGCGCACCCCCTCAAGGCCTTCGAGCACCTGGATGTGTTGGACGTCGTAGGTGGCCGTCTCAGCCATGCTCGGGTTTCTCCTCAGCGAATGCGCCCGGCCCCGGGCAGTGTGGTGAACACCCAAGACGGGGCGTGAAACATGGTCACGCCCCGCCCCCTCGTGCGGACCCCGAGCGTTTCAGACGACCCGTCCGGGGCCCTCTCTCTCATGAAAGTATAGCATGCGAAATTTCGGCCTGTCAAACGCTAGAACCCAGTCTCCGTGGGCGTTTCCGCCGTTTTCCCCTCCCACCTGATGACCACCTGCAGGCGCCGCGGCGTGACCGCCACCCGCTGGCCGATGGCGGCCAGAATATCCTCCCGGCGCAATCGCAGTTCCTGCGCGGCCAGCGGGTGCGCCGCGGCCACCACCAGGACCCCGCCGCGCAGCGACAGCACGCGGCTCGCCCGCGCCAGGCCGGGCCCAACGATCCCCGTCCAGGCCTCGCGAGCTTCCACCAGGTGGACCGCCGGTTCAATCCCCAGCGTGTGCGCCGCATGCCGGAGAATGTCCCGCACGGCCGTCAGCGCGGAGGAGCCCTCCCCACTGCGGCGACGACGGCGCGCCGGCCCCCTCATCTTCCTCAATCGTCCATCATCGGGGGATTTTCCACCGGGGGTGGAGCCGGCGGCGGACCGCTTCGGGGGGCGGGTCACCGGGCCTCGCGCACGACGGTCAGGATCTCCCCGCCGGGCGCCGCCACGCTGTCGCCGGGCCGCAGCTGCCGCCCCCGCCGTCGCTCGCGGCGGTCATTGACGCGGATGCGCCCCTCCTGAATCAGGCGTTTTGCCTCACCGCCCGTCCGCGCCACCCCGGCCCACTTCAGAAAGGCGGCAAGGTCAATCGTCTCCGTCGTGATGGCCACCTCGGCCATCACGCGTAGACGCGGACCGGCGCCAGCACGTACACGTACTCCTGTTGCCCCACGGGGCGGATGGTCCCGGCCGTCAGCGGACCGGAAAGTTCGAAGACCAGTTCGTCCGTCTCCAGAACCGCCAGGCCGTCGATCAGGTACTTCGCATTGAAGGCCACCTGGACCGTCTCCCCCTCGGCACGCACCGGCACCCGCTCCGTGGTCTTGCCGACCTCGGGGGTATTCGAGGTCACGGTCAGCTCCGCGCCTTTGGCCGACAGGCGCACGACGTTGGCGGAGTCGCGCGCCGTGATGTGCGCCCGCCTGATCGCGTGGAGAAACCGCTCTGTGTTCAGCTGCAACCGCTGTTTGTAGCTCTGCGGAATGACCTGCTGGTAGTTGGGAAACTGGCCGGCGATCAGCCGGGAGACCAGGCGCACCTCCGGCAACGTGAAGACCAGATTGTTCTCCGCCAGCGCCACCGTGGCATCACCCGAGACCCCGCCCAACGCCCGCGCCAGCTCCTGCATCGTCTTCGCTGGCACGATCACGCCAAACTTTTGTCCGGCGCTGCGCGGCACCTCTGCGGAGCGCAGGGCCAACCGCCCTCCGTCCGTAGCCACGAGCCTCACCGTTTCCCCTTCCAGGACGAAGAAAACGCCGGTTAGGAATGGTCGCGTGTCATCGCCCGACACCGCGAAAACCGTCTGGCGAACCATCGTCCGCAATAGTCCCGCATCGATCGTCGCCACCAACGTCGCATCCGGATCCGGAATCAAGGGGAAATCCGTCGCCGCCACGCCTGGAATTTCGAAGACAGCATCCTCGCACTGAATCTCCACCTGCGACCCGTTCTCGCCCACCTTGATCTCGACGCGCGCCTGAGACAGGTTACTGACAATATCTCCCAGTACCCTGGCTGACAGGGTAATCGCCCCTCCCTGCTGAACCGTCGCGGGAATCTCCGTTTGGATTCCCAGTTCGAGATCTGTTGCCGCCAGTTTCATGCGATCCTTCGCCGTCTCTAGCAGGATGTTGCCTAAGATCGGCATCGTGGTTCGCGCCGAGATCGCTCGTTGTACGATCTGGACGCCTTTGGCGAGCTGTCCTTGTTCACAGGTAATGTGCATACGAATCCTTTTTATTAAAGAAATAAATATATTAGTATATCGTCATCGTAATCATGGTGGAAAAGTGGACATCCTTCAAGTGAAAGCTGGTCAGAGCGTATTAGAGCCAGGGTGGGATGTGTCAATAAGGTGTGGACGGGGGGTGTATAACAACATGCGTCGAGAGCGGTCCGAGAGGAGTTGAAAAGAAAGTACAAGGTCTATCCCCCGGTTATCCGCCCTGCTGCAAGCGGTCGACCAAGCGTTTCAAACTGGCTGCCAGGTGGGTATCGCGTTGTAACGCGTCGCGCACGCGATCACATGCGTGCATGACGGTGGTATGATCCCGCCCGCCGAATTCCTCACCAATCCGGGGGAGGGACGCATCGGTTATCTCGCGTGCCAGATACATGGCCACCTGGCGCGGGAACGCCACGGCCTTGGTGCGGCGTTTGGCCCGCATGTCCTCAACCCGGATGTCGAAGAACTCGGCGACGGACCGCTGGATCGCCTGAATCGTCACCGGCCTGGCGCGCGCCGGCGGGAGGAGTTCTCGCAGAACCTCCTCCGCCAGCGTGGTGCTGATCTCCGTGCGGGTGAGGGTCGCGTACGCCACCACTCGCACCAATGCCCCCTCGAGTTCACGGATGTTGGTCTGGACGCGCTGGGCGATGAAGTCCGCCACCTCGTCGGGGATGTGGATGCCGTCGCTCTCCGCTTTCTTGCGCAGGATGGCGA
>JACQGZ010000139.1 GCA_016199305.1 Armatimonadota bacterium
GAGCAGTCCGAGCCCGATGAGCCAGCGGGCAATCGTCGCGTACAATTCCTGGCGGCGCGCCAGGTAGAGGAGGTCGAAGAAGGCCGCGGTCATCCAGAGAGCGATCGGGAAGTGCACGATCAGGGGGTGGTAAAGGAAGGCCATCGTTCCCCCCTACTTTAGCAGGCCGAGCGCCTGCTCCAGGAGGAAGGCCACCGAGCGCGCGGCGGCCCTGGCGGTCGGGACGTCCTTGACCACGGCGACCGTCTCCACCGCGAGATCGTCGGCCTGCCGGGCGAGGAAGATCGCTCCGGCCTTCCCCTTCGCGTCGATGAGGACCCCCCGGCCCATCCCTCTGCATGGATCGCCGGCGGCGCCGCTGAAGTGCCGGCCGGCGGGCCCTTCCAGACAGTTGATCGTATGCTGCAGGTGCTGCGTGATCCCGGACAGACCGCTCGCTCCGGCGGCGAGCGTTTTGGCATGCTGGATCGCGGTGCGTAGTTCCGCCTCCGCTCCGGAGGCCTGGGCCGGCGGGTTGCCGGTGCTGTGGTAGTCGGCGGCCGCGCCGGGGACGATTAACAGGACGGCGGCGGCCGCAAGCCACCCCCAGGCTCCCCGAATCCTGCGCATCCTTCTGCCCCCTCCTTGACACCCCCCAGCCGAGCCTCCATAGTGCTGGTGGCGCCTGTTCTGATCATCCCTCCGGGGCGTTTTATCGCCGTCACGCCAGTGTAACGCCAGGGTAACATAGGAGGCCGCGCGTGAGCCAGCCGTACACCTTTCCGGCCGCCCCTGCGCCCGAGGCGATTGAGTGGCCGGGCACGCCGATCGGGGCGGGGAACGTCATCACCCGGACCCGGACCCGGACCGCCCTCTCTGACAAAGCCATCGATCGCCTGCCCGGCCGGCGCGAGGAACTGGTCGCCGCCGCCGTGCGGCATGCGCAGGGACGCGCGGCCACCTGGACGCACGACGTGATCATCCATGGCGTGCGCGTGCGCGCCACCACCAACTCCGTCCACCTGTATGAGTTCTGGGTGGACAACTGGTACAGCCCCGAGGAGTGGCGGGCCGTCACGGGCACGACCCCGCCGGCCGACCCGCAGGTCACGGTCTATGCGATGGGGCAGGTGGCGGAGCAGCAGGAGGCGGCCTACTACAGCCGCCGGACCAGCACGATCGTCTTCTTCAACACCGCCTACTACGGCCAGCTCAAGTCCTGGGTGCTCGGCGCTGTCGGGCGCGTCCTGGCGGAGGAGCACGGCATCCACTCGGTGCATGGCGCGTGCGTCGAAAAGGATGGCCGCGGCGTGCTCTACATCGCCCCCACCGGCACAGGAAAATCCACATCCTCCTACGGCCTGGTCGGCTATCCGCGCACCCGCTTTCATTCGGACGACTGGGTCTACGTGCGCTACACCTATGCCACCCGGGACGGGCGGCGGATCCATCCGGTGCGCATCACCTCCCCGCGCGGGGAGGAGGCGCGCGGATACAGGGTCTTCCGCTGGCTGGCCGACCGCGGCCCCGTCACCCCCGAGGCCACCGTCCAGGGGTTGGACCTGCAGAACCGGGAGGTGACCGTCCCGCTGGCCGCCCTCGATCTGGAGGCGCCGATCCAGGCCTACGCCTTCACCTCCGAGAAGATCTTCTACCTGCGCACGAACCTCGTGGAGAACTTCCCTCTGTCCGCCGACGAGATGCTGGCCTCCCAGATGGAGAATGTCCCCGATGTGACCGACGCCTACCTCCGCGAGTCCGCGCCGCTGCTGGACGATCTGGTCGAGGCGATCCGCGGCGGGGGGCGGGAGGCGGGGGCGTTGCGCACCATGGACGCGGCGCGGCTGCGGACACTGCTGGCGCGGATGATGGCCTTCGACAACGCCCGGGCGATGCTGGACATGACCCGGGTGCTGCCCACCGACCGCGTCTTCAGCAATCCTATGGAGCCGGCCCATCTGGCCTCCGTCATCCTGTTGAAGCGGGACCGCCGCGACGCGACGGTGGTGGAGGGGCTGGGTCTGGAGGAGTTCCTGGGCCGCCTCCTCATCGGTGAAACCCCGGAGCGAAGGCGGGAGATCGCCTACAATGCCTACCGCGCCGTGAACGACGCGGTGGAGGCGACGTACCTGGCCGACCTGGAGCGCGAGACGGTCGGCCGCGTGGGGGAGGGGTACCCGGCGGCGGCGCTGGCGGAGACCTTCGCCGCCCGGCGTGATGTCCCTGAGACGCTGGAGGAAGAATTCGAACTCTTCCGGGTGATGCACCGGGCCTGCCGCTGCTACGACCTCAATACGATCCTCACCGCCGATCCACGCGTCGAGGACAAGAAGGAGGCGGTCGCCCTGACGATGCGGGTCATCGCCCGCCTCGTCGATACCCTGCCCGAGCGGATCCATCACACGCTGGAGTCCTACCGCGACGTCATCGGGGCCGGGGAGGCCGCCCCCCGCTAGGGCGTGCGGATGGCGCGGCCGGTCCCCACGCGCACGCCCCCGAAACCGGCCGCGCAGCCTGTCCACGATCGACCGCCGGCCCTTCCCGCGCAGATGCGCGCGCTGGTCAAGCCGGGTCCGGCCCCGGGGCTGGTGCTGCGGACCGTCCCCGTCCCCGCGCCCGGCCCGGGGGAGATCCTGGTGCGCGTAGAGGCGGGCGGCATCTGCGGCACCGACCTGCACATCTACGGCTGGAACGCCTGGGCGGCCTCGCGCATCC
>JACQGZ010000140.1 GCA_016199305.1 Armatimonadota bacterium
CGGCGAGCGCGGGTCGCGCCAGGCGCACGTGGAGGCGCTGCTGGAGGAGGTGAGCGGCGCCGAGGCGGTGATGGCCGTGAACAACAATGCCGCCGCGGTGCTGCTGGGCCTCGCTGCGCTGGCCGCGGGAGGCGAGGTGATCGTCTCGCGGGGAGAACTGGTGGAGATCGGCGGGGCCTTCCGCATGCCGGACGTGATGGCCCAGAGCGGCGCCCGCCTGGTCGAGGTGGGCACGACCAACCGGACTCATCTGCACGACTACGAGCGGGCGATCACGACCGACACGGCCCTGCTGCTCAAGGTACACCGCAGCAACTTCGCCATGTCCGGCTTCGTCCACGAGGTCCCGGTGCGCGATCTGGTCACGCTGGGGGCGGCCCGCGGGATTCCTGTCATGTACGACCTGGGCAGCGGCGCGCTGGTGGATCTGCGCGAGCGGGGCCTGCCGGCCGAACCCACGGTGCAGGACGCGGTGGCCGCGGGCGGTGCTCTCGTCACCTTCAGCGGAGACAAACTGCTGGGCGGGCCCCAGGCCGGCCTCCTGGTCGGCCGCCGCGAGGCTGTGGACCGCTGCCGACTCCACCCGCTGGCACGGGCGGTGCGCATCGACCGGCTCGATCTGGCCGCCCTGGCCGCCACCCTGCGCCACTACCTCACCCCGGAGGAGGCCTGGGCGGAGGTGCCGGTCCTGCGGATGCTGGCCGCCGACCCCAAGGAACTCACCGACCGGGCGCTGTGGCTGGCCCGCCGGCTGCGTGAGACGCTAGGAGAACGCGCGGGCGTAACCTGCGTCAGCGCCGATGCGCAGACGGGCGGGGGAGCGATGCCCGCGGTCTCCCTGCCGTCCGCGGCGGTCCTGGTGCGGCCCAGGGAGGCCTCCCCGGAGGCCTGGGCGACCCAGTTGCGCCACCACCGCCCCCCCCTCGTCGCCCGTATCCACGAAGACGGCTTGCTGCTCAACCTCCGCACCGTCCTGCCCGACGACCTCGAGCCCATCGTTGCCGCCTTCACGGCGCTGCGGTGACTCGCTCCGGGGGTGGCGCCGGCTTGCCGTCGAGCGCTCCCCACGTCATCGGCACGGCGGGGCACATCGACCACGGCAAGAGCGCGCTCGTCCGGGCGCTCACCGGCATCGACCCCGACCGCCTGGAAGAGGAGAAGCGGCGGGGGATGACGATCGACCTGGGTTTTGCCCACCTCGATCTGCCGGACGGCCGGCGGGTCGGCATCGTCGACGTCCCCGGGCATGAGCGGCTGATCCGCAACATGCTGGCCGGCGCAGGCGGGATGGACCTGATCCTGCTCGTCGTGGCGGCGGACGAAGGCGTCATGCCTCAGACGCGGGAACACCTCGACATCCTGCGCTTCCTCCGGCCGCGCGGCGGCCTGATCGTCGTCTCAAAGATCGACTTGGTTGAGGACCCCGAGTGGCTCGCCCTGGTGGAGGAGGATCTGCGCCGGCTGACGGCCGGCACCTTTCTCGAAGGGGCCGAGATGATCCGGGTGTCGGCGAAGACCGGCGCGGGGCTGGAGGCGCTGGTGGGCGCCCTCGGGCGGCGCCTGGATGCGCTTCCTGGACATCCGGCCGAGGTGGCGGTGCGCCTTCCCATCGATCGCGTCTTTACCATGGCCGGGTTCGGCACGGTCGTGACCGGCACACTCTGGAGCGGCCGCATCCGCATCGGTGATACGCTGGCGGTCCTCCCGGACGGGGGAACCGCGCGGGTCCGCCAGATCGAGCGGCACGGCGAGCGGGTGGAGGAGGTGGCCGCGGGTTCGCGCGCGGCGCTCAACCTGGTCGGCATCGACCGGGACCACCTGGAGCGCGGCGCGGTGCTGGCGACGCCGTCCACCCTGCGGGCGGCCGCCCTGCTGGACGCGCAGGTGCGCCTCCTCCCAGGATCTCCGCCGCTGGCCCACCTGGCCCGCCTGCGGTTCTACCTCGGCACCGATGAGGCGCTGTGCCGCCTCGCCCTCCTGGACCGGGACCGCCTGGCGCCGGGGGAGGAAGCCCCGGTGCAGTTGCGGTTCGAGCGTCCGGTCGTGGCCGTGCGCGGAGATCGCTTCGTGCTCCGCCGCTACTCCCCGCTCGTCACGGTGGGCGGCGGGGTGGTGCTGGGGGTCGATCCGCCGCGCCGCCGGCGCGGGACGGCTTCTGCGGCAGCCCTGGCCGCCCTCGCCGACGCCTCGCCGGTCGCGCTCCTCCAAGCGGCGATCGGCGCACGCGGGCTGGCCGGCACCACCCCGGACATGCTCGCCCCGACCCTCGGCGAGCGTCCGGAGGTGCTGGCCGAGCGAGTCAAAGGGATGGTGGAATCCGGGGCGATTCTTCAGGTTGGCGAGCGGCTCTTCGACGGCACGGCGGTTGACGCGGCGGCGCACCGTCTCCTCGATCTGCTGCAGGAGACCCACAGGCGCAGCCCCTGGCGGCTTGGCCTCCCCAGGGAGGAGGTCAAGTCTCGGGCCCTCGCCGGCGCGGACGACCGCCTGGCGGCCGCCCTCCTCGATCGGCTCACGCAAACCGGCGCCGTGGGGATCACCCGGGGGTTCGTACACCTGAGCGCTCACCGGCCGGCACTTGCGCCGCCGGAGGCGGAGCTCAGAGAGGCAATCCTGCAGACGATCGCCGCAGGGGGGTTCGCCCCTCCGGCCCTCGCCGCCGTCGAAACCCAGGTAGTGACGGCGGCGGCAGGAGTCCGTCCCGGCCTGCGGCAGGCCGCGTTCAGCACGATGGTGCAGTCGCTTCAGGATGAAGGGAAGCTGGTGGAAGTGGCCCCCGGTATCCTCTTCGCCAGTGACGTCCTCGAGGAGGTCCGCCGACGGGTCGTCGCGCAGATTGAGGGTGCGGGGGAGATCACGGTGGCGGCGCTGCGTGACGCTCTGGGCACCAGCCGGAAGTACGC
>JACQGZ010000015.1 GCA_016199305.1 Armatimonadota bacterium
CCGGCGACGGGGCCACGCCTCACGCTCTCCACCCCCGTGGCCCGGCCGGGCGAATCCATCGTGGTCCGGGGGGAGGGATTTGCCCCCAACCGGCCCGGCAAGCTGATCTGGACCGACCAGTCCGGCTCGTCCGCCGACGCAGACAGCTTCGTCACGGATGCCCAGGGCACGCTCAGCCTCACCCTGGAGGTGCCGGAGTTGATCGGGCAGCACCACGCGATCACGGCGGAAGTGACGCTGGAGGGGAGACTGCTCCGGCCCAGTAGGGCAGCCACGCTCGTGCTCGGCCGCCTGATCGAGACGGTCTTCCTGGCGTTGATGGGGACGACGATAGCCTTGATCTTCGCCATCCCCATCAGCTTCCTCGGCGCGAAGAACCTGATGGCGCGGACCCCCGTGGGAACGGCCATCTACTACGTGGTGCGCACCATCCTGAACATCACCCGCTCCATCGAGCCCCTGATCATGGCCACGGTCTTCGCCGTGTGGGTGGGGATCGGGCCGTTTGCCGGCGTCCTGGCCTTAGCGCTGCATTCCGTGGCCTCGCTGGCCAAGCTCTACTCGGAGCAGATCGAGTCCATCGACGCCGGGCCGATCGAAGCGATCACGGCCACCGGGGCGAGCCCTCTGCAGGTGATCCGGTACGCGGTGGTGCCGCAGATCGTCCCACCCTTCATCGCCTTCACCATCTACCGCTGGGACATCAACGTCCGCATGTCCACCGTGATCGGCATGGTCGGCGGGGGGGGCGTGGGCTTCCTGCTGATCCAGTTCATTAACCTGCTGCAGTGGCAGCAGGCCGCGACCGCAGTGTGGGGGATCACCATCATTGTGGCGGCGATGGATTACTTCAGCGCCGCCGTCCGCGAACGTGTCATCTGACGCCGCCGTCGCGCCCCCCGCTGCGGCCGTCGCCGTGACGCCGGCGGTCCCGCTGCTGCTGGCGCCCACAGTGGAGGGCACCGGGGTGGTCCACGGCTTCACGACGCGCCTCGGCGGTGTCAGCGGACCACCCTATGCCACGCTGAACCTGGGGCGGGGCGTCGGCGATGCGCCGGCGCTGGTGGCGGAGAACCGGCGGCGGGCGCTGGCGGCCCTGGGCGCCGAGTCCGCGGCGCACGTGGAAGCCTCTCAGGTGCACGGCGGGGAGGTGGCGGTGGTCGGTCGGGCAGACCGCGGCCGGAAGGTCGAGGGGGCGGACGGGCTCGTCAGCGCCGAGCCGGACGTGATCCTGGCGATTCACGCCGCCGACTGCGTCCCCATCCTGCTCTGGGATCCCCGCCGCGGCGCGGTTGGCGCGGTGCACGCCGGGTGGCGGGGGACGGCGGCGGGGGTGGCCGCCGCCGCGGTGGCGACGATGCGGCAGGCCTTCGGCACCGAGCCGGCCGACCTGCGCGTGGGGATCGGGCCGGCGATCGGGCCGTGCCACTACGAAGTGGATACGCCGGTGGCCGAGGCCTTCGCGGCGTGGCCGTGCGCCTCGTCGGTCCTGCGGCCCGGACGGCCGGGGTACTGGCACCTCGATCTCGTCGAAGCGAACCGGCGGATGCTGGAGGAGGCGGGGGTGCCGGACGCCCAGATCTGGAGCAGCGGGTCTTGCACCGCCTGCCACCGTCACCTCTTCTTCTCCTACCGGCGCGAGGGGCTCACCGGGCGGATGGGCGCGCTGATCGGCGTGCGCCGAGCGCCCAGGATTTCCCTCCCGCCCAGCGAATAGGTTGGACCGGCCTGGAGACGATCTGGAGCGCCGCCTCGAGGCGGTGTACGCGCGCATTCGCGCCGCCGCGGGGCGCGTCGGCCGGTCGCCGGACGCGGTCGGGATCGTCGCCGTCACCAAGGGTGTGGACGCGGCGCGCCTTCGCGCAGCCCGGGCGTTGGGACTGGCGGACTTCGGCGAGAACCGCATCCAGGAGGCCCTCCCCAAGATCGCCGCGCTGGGCGCCGGACCCCGCTGGCACATGGTGGGGCACTTGCAGCGAAACAAGGCCAAGGCGGCCGCAGGCGCCTTTGCCCTGATCCACTCCGTGGACTCGCTCCGACTGGCGGATGCCCTGGCGACGTGGGGCCAGGCGGGGCGGGAGATCCCGATCCTGCTGCAGATCGACGTCGCGGGCGAGCCGCAGAAGCATGGGTTTGCGCCTCGTGACGTGGCGGCGGCCGCGCGGCGGCTCGCGGGGATGAGGGGGATTCGGGTGGACGGCGTGATGACGATCGCCCCGCAAACGGATGACCCGGAGACCGTCCGCCCGGTCTTCCAGGAGCTGCGGCGCCTGGGGCAGGCGGTGCGGGCCGAGATTCCTGAGGCCCGCCATCTCTCGATGGGGATGAGCGACGACTTTGAGGTCGCCATCGAGGAGGGCGCCACGCTGATCCGGGTGGGCCGGGCGCTGTTCGGCGAGCGCCCCGCCCGGTGAGCGGCCAACGTCGACCTCTGACCACGATCACGTAACGGAGAGGTTTGGGAAGGTCGGGAGGGCACCGTTCCAGGGAGGGAGGGGAGAGTAGGAGGGATGATCCGTGAGTGCGATGGAACGATTGATGACGTTTCTCGGGTTCAGCGAGGAGCCTGAGGAGGACGGCGCCGAATCCCCCGAGGCGGCGCCAGCGCGCCGCTCGCCGGTCTTCAGCCTGCACGCCCAGCGCCAGTGGGAGATCGTGGTGCTGGAGACGCAGTCGCTGGAGGATGCGCGGCGCGGGGCGGATTTCGTCAAGTCCCGCCGGCCGGTCGTGGTCAACCTGCGTGGGGTGGAGGTGGATCAGGCCC
>JACQGZ010000144.1 GCA_016199305.1 Armatimonadota bacterium
GACCGGTGGAAGTACGTCGAGTACGAGAACGGCGACCGGGAGCTTTATGATCTCGCCGCCGATCCCTTCGAGATGACGAACGTCATCGGGTCCTCCCCGGCGACGCAGGTCGTCCCCGACCTGCGTCGCCGGCTCGAGGCGTTGCGCCGCGCCGGGCGTTGAGCGCCCCGTCCCCCGCCTTGACCCCCTCGCTCCGCTCTGTCATAGTGTAAAGGTAATATCCTTTACGGCTCTGAGCCATGGCGCGCGGACTCGCCGAACGGTTGCACGTCGTCCGGCTGCTCGATACCTACGGGAGCCTGCTCACCCCCAGGCAGCGGCGGGCGATGCGTCTCTACTACCTGGATGATCTCTCCCTGGGCGAGATCGCCGAGCGGCAGGGGGTCACCCGGCAGGCCGTGCGCGACAGCCTGCAGCGGTCGATCGGAGAACTACGCCGCTTCGAGAGGCACCTGCGGCTGGTCCGCGACGGCCGGGGCGGGGACGGGCGGCGATGAGCGCGCACTACTTTACGCCTGTTCCGGAGGCCGGCCACCGCGTGCGAGAGCTCACGACGACCCTGCGGGGGCGGCGGTTCCGTCTGCGCACCGACCGCGCGGTTTTCGCCTCCCGGGGGATCGACCGGGGCTCGCGCCTGCTGATCGAGAACATGCCGGTCGCGCCGCGCGATCTGATCCTGGATCTGGGGTGCGGCTACGGCGTGATCGGGCTGGCCGCGGCGGCGCTGGCCTCCGGGGGGTGGGTGCATCTGGTCGACGTGAACGCGCGCGCGGCCGATCTGGCGCGCGCCAACGCTGCGCGCAACGGCATCACCAACGTCACCGTGCACGTGGGAGAAGGGGTGGTCCCTGTCGCCGACCTTACCTTCGATCTGGTCTTGACCAATCCGCCCATCCGGGCGGGGCGGGGGACGGTGCTGGCCTTCTTTGCGGGCGCGCACGCGGTGCTCCGTCCCGGCGGCCGCTTCCTCTTTGTCGCCCGCACCGGCCAGGGCGCCCGCACGCTGGGCCGCCACGCCGCGGCCTTCTTCGGCCACGTCGCCGAGACGGCGAAGGGCGGAGGCTTTCGCGTCTACACCGCGACCAAGGAGCATGCGGCCGCGGCGCCGCGCGGGAGGGCAGCCGATGTTTGACAACCTGCAGACCCGCCTCGGGGAGATCTTCCGCCGCCTCAGTGGCCGCGGGGCGCTCAAGCCGGAGGATGTGGACGCCGCGCTGCGCGAGGTGCGGATGGCCCTGCTGGAGGCCGACGT
The DNA here is from genome assembly GCA_016199305.1 of Armatimonadota bacterium. Taxonomy (GTDB): domain Bacteria; phylum Sysuimicrobiota; class Sysuimicrobiia; order Sysuimicrobiales; family Humicultoraceae; genus JACQGZ01. Next base: position 1,253 of record JACQGZ010000144.1, read on the forward strand.
GCACTTCACCGTGGCCCGCGACTTCGTCGCCCGCGTGCGGGAGGCGGCGGTCGGCCAGGAGATTTGGAAGAGCCTCTCCCCCGCCCAGCAGGTGATCAAGATCGTGCACGAGGAACTGGCGCGCACCCTGGGGGGCGTCCACCGCGAGCTGCGCTTTGCGCCCAAGCCGCCGACGGTGCTGATGCTCGTCGGGCTGCACGGGACCGGCAAGACCACCACGGCGGCCAAACTGGCCCACCTGCTGCGGCGCCGCGGCCGCAATCCCCTGCTGGTCGCCACCGACCTGCGCCGCCCGGCGGCGGTGCAGCAACTGGAGGTGGTGGGACGAGCGGCCGGGGTGGCCACCTTCAGCCAGCCCGGCGCCGACGATCCGGTGGCCGTGGCCCGCGCGGCCCTGGCCCAGGCGGCCCGCGCCGGCCACGACGTGGTGATCATCGACTCCGCGGGCCGGCTCCATCTCGACGAGGAGTTGATGGCGGAACTGGCGCGCATGCGCGAGGCGGTTGCCCCGACCGAGGTGCTGCTCACGCTGGATGCCATGACCGGCCAGGACGCGGTGACGATGGCGGAGCAGTTCACGGCCAGGGTCGGCGTCGACGGGCTGATCCTGACCAAACTCGACGGCGATGCGCGCGGCGGGGCGGCGCTCTCGGTCGTCGCGGTGACGGGCCGGCCGATCCTCTTCGCCGGGGTCGGCGAGCGCGTCGAGGCGCTGGAACCCTTCCATCCGGACCGGATGGCCTCCCGCATCCTGGGGATGGGCGACGTCCTCACGCTGATCGAGAAGGCGGAGGCGACGATGAGCGCGGAGGCGGCCGCCACCCTCGAACGAAAGCTGCGGCGGGGGGAGTGGACCCTCTCCGACTTCGTCGAGCAGCTGCGCCAGGTGCGGACGATGGGTCCGCTCGACCAGCTGGTGGAGATGATCCCCGGCCTGGGAGGCCGCCTGAAAGGCGCCCCCACGGTGGACGAGCGGCAGCTGGCGCGCGTGGAGGCGATGATCAACTCGATGACACCGGAGGAGCGGCGCACCCCGGCGCTCCTCAACGGGAGCCGCCGCCGGCGCATCGCGCGCGGGGCCGGGGTAACGGTGCAGGAGGTCAACCGCCTGCTCAAGCAGTTCGAGGAGGCGAAGGCGCTGGTCCGGCAGATGGAGGAACTGGGGAAGCGCGGGAAGCGGCTTCCCAAAGGAGGTCTAGGATGGCCGTCAAGATCCGATTGATGCGGCTGGGGGCGAGGGGGCAGCCCTTCTACCGGCTGGTCGTCGCCGACTCGCGCTCGCCGCGGACCGGCAGGTACATCGAGGCGATCGGGTACTACAACCCGACGACCGAACCGTCCACGATCAAGGTGGACGAGGTCAAGGCGCTGGGCTGGCTGCGCAAGGGGGCGCGCCCCTCCGATGCCGCCCGGGTGCTGCTGACCAGGAGCGGGGTGCTGGCGAAGTGGGAAGCCCGGAAGAAAGACGCCCAGACCTGAGGGCCCTCGTCGAGTACGTCGCCCGGGGGCTGGTCGACCACCCCGAGGCGGTGGAGGTGCGCGAGGTGGAGGGCGAGCGCGGCCTCACCCTGGAGGTCCGCGTCGCGCCGGAGGACATGGGCAAGGTGATCGGCCGGGGCGGGCGCATCGCCATCGCCCTGCGCACCGTCGTGCGGGCGGCGGCAGGGCGGGCCGGCCGGCGCGTCTCGGTCGAGATCCTGCGATAGCCGCGCCCGCCGCGCGGCGCTGCAGGACTGGAGCGCGATTCACCTGTAGGACCGGAAAGCGATTCACCTGGAGGACGGGAGCGCGATTCACCTGTAGGACCGGAAAGCGATTCATCTGGAGGCAGGCATGGCGATTACGGTGGCACGACCGGTGGTGATCAAGGCGATCGTCACGGAATCTTTCAAGCGGCTCTACACCCAGGAACTGCAGGCCGCGATCGCGCGGGTGGAGGAGTTGGTCGGTCAGCTCGATGCGCAGATCCGGCGCACCGAACTGGAGCGGCAGATCACGCCGCAGGCCCGGGCCATCCGCCAGCAACTGGAACTGGAGCGGGCGCGGCAGGAGTCCACGCGGCTGGAGTTGCAGGCGCGCCTGCGGGAGGCGGAGGGGCTGGAACTGAACAGCGAGTTTCCCCAGGGCACCGTGGATAGTTTCACCGAGGTGAAGATCGGCGACAACCTCTTCCAGAAACTCGGCCGCACCGAGATCGTCGTGAAGGACGGCATCATCATTGAAGTCCGCGAAGAGTGAGGGGGCAGGTCCGCGAAGAGTGAGCGGGCATCGCGGCCTCGCGCAGCCCGGGGCGTGAGGACCCGTCCCCCGTACCTGATTATCGGCCGGATCACCCGGCCCCACGGCCTGCGCGGGGAGGTGAAGGTGCGGCCGGAGACGGATTTTCCGGACCGGTTTGCGCTTCTACAACGCGTGTACCTGATGCGCGAGCGCGCGGCGGGGTCGGCAGAGGCGCCGGATGGTTCCGCGGGCGACCTGCACGCCGTCGAAGTGGAAGGGGTCCGGCGGCAGGGCGCGGTGATGCTGCTGAAGCTGGCCGGCACCGACACCGTGGAGGCGGCGCGGAGCCTGGCGGGGGCGGCCGTGGCGGTCCCGTGGGCGGAGCGGGTGCCGCTGCAACCCGGCGCCTTCTACGTGGGCGAAATCGTCGGGCTGCGCGTGCGCACAGAGGAGGGAGAGACCCTGGGCCGGGTGGCGGAGGTCATCCGCACGGCGGCGCACGATCTGTACCGGGTCGAGGGGCCGGGCGGCGAGATCCTCCTGCCGGCGACCCAGCAGGTCGTCCGCGCCGTGGACCTGGAGGGTGGCGAGATGGTGGTGGCGCTGCCCGCCGGGCTGCGCTGAACTCCGGCGGCGGCGGGTCTCAGAGACAGGCATGCGCATCGACATCGTGACCATCTTTCCGGAGGCCTTCGCGCCGCTGGCGGTCAGCATCGTCGGCCGGGCACGGGAGCGGGGGTTGCTGGAGGTGCGCCTCTGGGATCTGCGGGACTTCACCGCCGACCGGCACCGCCAGGTGGACGACACGCCCTACGGCGGCGGGCCGGGGATGGTGATGAAACCGGAGCCCTTCTTCGCCGCCGTCGAGGGGATCATGAGAGAGGCGGGAGGGCGGCCGCGGATCCTGCTGCCTTCCCCGCAGGGGCGGACGTTGACGCAGGCGCTCCTGCGCGAGTTGAGCGGGGAGGCGCACCTGGCCATCCTCTGCGGCCACTACGAGGGGATTGACGAGCGCGTGACGGCCGGCCTGGGGGCGGAGGAGATCTCGATCGGGGACTATGTGGTCAGCGGGGGGGAATTGCCGGCGATGGTGATCGTCGACGCCCTCAGCCGCCTCCTCCCCGGCGTGGTGGGCGATGAGCAGTCCGTCGCCGCCGATTCGTTCAGCGAGGGGCTGCTGGACCACCCGCACTACACCCGCCCGCCGGAGGTGGCCGGGTTGGGGGTGCCGGAGGTGCTCCTCTCCGGCCATCACGAGGCGATCCGCCGCTGGCGGCGCAAGCAGCAGCTGCGCCGCACGCGGGAGCGCCGGCCGGATCTGCTGCGGCGGGAAGCGCTCAGCGACGAGGACCGCCGGCTGCTCGACGAACTCGAAGGCGAAGAGTTGCTATAATGGCACGTCGGCAGAGGCGGAATGGGTGATCAGCGATGAATAGATTGGCGGCTGTGGATCGCGAGGGGCTGCGGGCGACGGCGCCTGCCTTCACCCCCGGGGATACCGTGCGCGTGCACATCAAAGTCACCGAAGGCGGGCGGGAGCGCGTGCAGGCCTTCGAGGGCGTCGTGATCGCGCGCAAGAACGCCGGCCGCCGCGAGACCTTCACGGTGCGGCGGGTCAGTCACGGGATCGGCGTCGAGCGGACCTTCCCGTTGCACTCCCCGCGCGTGGAACGGATCGATCTCGTGCGCAAGGGCCGGTCGCGGCGGGCCAAACTGTACTACCTGCGGGGCAAGGTGGGGAAGGCGGCCCGGATCAAGGAGCAGCGCTGAGGGTCGGGGTCGGAGCGGCAGGGGATGCGGCTGGATTGGTTCGAGCGCATTCCGATCAACATCCCTACCCTCATCCTCCTGCTGGCGGCGGGGCTGTTCATCGTCCGGCTCCTCATCCGTCAGCTGCGGGTCATCCCCCCTGTCTGGCGGCGGTCTCTCGTCGAGACGCTGGACGCCTCCATCTTCGCCGCCCTCCTCAGCCTGGTCATCATTACCTTCGTCGTCCAGGCGTTCTACATTCCGTCGGGGTCGATGGAGCCCACCCTGGCGGTCGGCGACCGCATTCTGGTCGGCAAGTTCTCCTACCGCATCGGCGCGATCGACCGGGGCGACATCATCGTCTTCCATTATCCCCTCGGCCCCGCCCGCGATTTCGTGAAACGGGTGGTGGGGCTGCCGGGCGAGACGGTGGAACTCCGGGAAGGACTCGTGCTGGTCAACGGAAAACCGCTGAGTGAACTCTACCCCACCGCGCTGCCCGGCGGCGACCGCGCCTGCACCAGCAACTACGGGCCGCGCAGGGTGCCGGTAGGGCAGTACTTCGTCCTGGGAGACAACCGCTGCAACAGCGAGGACAGCCGCTTCTTCGGCTTCGTGCCGGCACAAAACGTCGTCGGCAAGGCGCTGTTCATCTATTGGCCGTTCCCCCGCGTGGGCTTGATCCACTAGCGGCGGCTGCCGGCGCCAGGCGGGCCGGGCTGACCGTCCGCGAGATCGCCGCGCTCCTGCGCGCAGGCGACCCCGGTCGGGAGTGGCTGGCGCTGCTGGCCGCCGATCCGCGCGCCGGCGTGCGCCGGCTGGTCGCCCAGTGGCGGCGCGCCCGGGAGCGGGAGCGCCGCGAGCGAGAGCGGACGGCCGCGCTCTTTGCGCTGGAGCGCGCGCGTCGGGCCGAGGGGTTCGCCTCCATCGCGGGCGTCGATGAGGCGGGGGTGGGGCCGCTGGCCGGCCCGGTGGTGGCGGCGGCAGTGATCCTCCCGGAGGCGCTGGCCGCCGCGGTCCCCGGCCTCCGCGACTCCAAGACCCTGCTCCCCGACGAGCGAGAGCGTCTCTACGCGGCGCTGCTGGCGGCGGGCGTGCGTGTGGGCATCGGGCTGGCCGATGTGGCGGAGATCGACCGGGTGAACATCCTCCAGGCCACCCGGCGGGCCTGGCGGCGGGCGGTCGCCCTGCTGCTCCCCCGCCCCGACTACGTGCTGATCGACGGCCGCTATCATGTGGACCTCGAACTACCTCAGCAGGCCATCATCGACGGCGATGCGCTCTGCGCCTCCATCGCTGCCGCGTCCATCATCGCCAAGGTCACACGCGACCGCATCATGCAGGAACTGGATGCGCGCTATCCGGAGTTCGGCTTCGGCGCGCACAAAGGATACGCCACCTCCGCCCACCTGGCGGCGATCCGGCGCTTTGGGTTCTCTCCGGTGCACCGCCGGTCGTTTCTCCCCCTGCGGCTCTTCCAGCAGGACCTCTTCGCGGCGCAGGCCTGAGCGCGGGACCCGGGTGGGGGTGAAATCGCCTCCGCCCGGCCGATCCTTCCGGTGTGAGCCAGAGGCGGCGCCGCCTCGGCCGGCGCGGCGAGTCGGCCGCCGAAGCCTTTCTCGTCCGCCGCGGGTACCGGATCCTCGCCCGCAACTACCGCTGCCCCCTCGGCGAACTCGACCTGGTCGCCTCCGACGGGGGCGTGGTCGTCTTCGTCGAGGTGAAGACCCGGCGCGGCGCGCGGGCGGGGAGCGGAGCAGAGGCGGTCTCGGCGCGCAAGCGGTGGCGGCTGATGCGGCTGGCTCAGTTCTACCTGGCGTCGCACGGGCTGGAGGGTGTCCCCTGCCGGTTTGACGTGGTCAGCCTGTCGGTCCGTCCCTGTGGCGCGCGGGTACAATTGTGGCGCGACGCCTTTCAGCGGGGAGAGGGGGGTTGACGTAGCGAGGGCTCGGTTAGCGGATGAAGGCCAGCACGACGCCGGTTATCAGTCCGGCCGCCGACGTCAGCGTCACCGCGATCCGCATCTGATAGGTGTAGCGGTGGTAGGCGGCGAGCCGTTCGTCGAACTCCTCATCCGCAGCCAGGTCGATTGGGCGCGGTTCGAAGACGAGGATGCCGTCGGCCGGATCGGCGAAGGGTGAGGGCAACCACACCGCCGTGTCTTCATCACGCTGACGCACGCTCAGGGGCACGGACGCAGGCTCCGGCTCGGGCTCGAGCGCAGGCCCTGCCGCAGGGTCCGTCGCCGGTTCCGCCTCCACGGGCCACGGGGTCACTATCGCGACACTCTCATCCGGGCCCTCTGGGGCTGCGGACGGGGCCGAAACATTCTCCATCTCAGGTGGCAAGGCGGGCGCGCCCGTGGGAGGTTCCGCGAGGACTTCCGCAACCTGCGCGGGGACCGCCGTGGCCTCCACCGGCGAATCCACGGGGCCCTCGGCTTCCACCCGCGCATCGATCGTCTCCGCCGGCGTCGCGCTCGTCCCACCATCGAGCATCTCCGCGGCGTCGGCCGCCTCCTCTTCCGGCAGCACGGTGATGTCCCCAATCAAGTCGGGCGTTACATGCCCGTTCGCGCTGGCCGGGACGACGACGATGGTCTCAGGCTGATCGCTCTCCTCGGGGCCGGCCGCGGCGGGGGATGCCGGCAGGGCGGTGCGCCGGGCCTCTCTGAAGGCGCGCTCAACCAGGTTCACCGTGCGGATCCTTTTCCACAGGTGTGGAGGGAACCGGTGGAAGCTCAGGCAGGACGCCAGATCTCCTTCCAGGGTGCGCACCGCCGGCTCGCCCTGCTTGAGCCAGTGCGTGTGCCACTCGCGGAAGAGTCCCACGGCCGTCACCCGGTCCGGAGCAGCGAAGATCTTCCGGGCGCCGGACAGACAGAGGCTGCGCCAGCGGGCATCGACCTTTCGCGCCAGCGCCAGCAGGCGGTGCGCCACGCAGATCTGCAATGGGGTGTCGGGGTAGGTGGCGTGGATGGCCTTGATCAGCGCGGGGTGACCGTCGGCGCTGATGAGCAGGAGATCGGGACCGATGCCGTCCGCCTTCAGGCCCGCCAGGACATCCCGCCAGGCCCGCTCCTCCTCCGCAGGGACGAGGCGCATGGTCAGGGGCCGGGGGTAGCCGTCCCGCGTCAGGCCGAGGGCGCAGAGGGCCACATCGCGGCCGCCACCGGGACGCTGCCGTCGCAGGCCGTCGAGGAGGAGAAACGCGATCTCCGCGCGCGGCGGGAGGTCGACGGTGCCGCCGGCCTCCGCGGGACTGGAGCTCACCGGCTTCCTCCTTGTCTGGGGCCAATCAGAAAGGGCTGCCATCTCCTCCTCCGGCAGCCCAGCTGACCCAGATGGCCCTGTGGCTTTGCGTCCCCGGATCGCTCCGGGTTTGCCTTGATCGGCCGGGTCCTCGAGGGAACCCACTCTCTACCTGCCCATGCCCGCGGCGGTTTAGTCCCGCCGTCCATCACCGCCCGACACGGGATCCCGCGCAGAGGTCTGTGGCAGCAGGTGCCGCGTCCTTCCCGATGAAAGCCTCATCCGGGCAGGTCATGGGGCGTCGGGCGCAGCGCCCGGAGGTGACGGACGACGGTGAGCGGTGTGGTGGTGTCCATTCACATTGCGCCGGCGGCGGAAGCGCCGATGAGGGCGGTCGAGGCGGTCCTCGCCGTCCCCGGGCGTGGGCTGGAGGGGGATCGCTACTTCGCGCAGGCGGGCACGTTCTCGCCGAAGCCGGCGCCCGATCGCGATGTGACGGTGATCGAGGTGGAAGCCATTGAGGCGCTCGCGCGGGACCACGGGATCACCCTGGCGCCGGGGGAGAGCCGGCGCAACATCCTCACCCGCGGGGTGGCGCTGAACCACCTGGTGAACCGGGAGTTCCGGGTCGGGGCGGTGACGCTGCGCGGGCTGCGCCTCTGCGACCCCTGCTCGCACCTGGAGCGGCTTACCCGGCCGGGCGTCCGCAAGGCGCTGATCCACCGCGGCGGCCTGCGCTGCCAGATCCTCGGCGAGGGCACGATCCGGGTCGGGGATCCAGTCGAGGTCGCAGAGCTCGCGCCGGTCCGGCGGTGACACGGCAGAACTTCTCCAGTGGCACTCCGTGGGAGCGGATCGTGGGTTATTCCCGCGCGGTCCGCGTCGGCCGGTCCGTGCATGTCTCCGGCACCACCGGCACCGTCGGCGACGGCACGATCGTCGGCGTAGGTGATCCATACGCGCAGACCATGCAGGCGCTGCGCAACATCGAGACCGCGCTGCGCGCCGCCGGCGCCGGGCTCGGCGACGTCATCCGCACGCGCATCTACGTCACCAACATCGACCAGTGGCGGGAGGTGGCCCGCGCCCACGGTGAGATCTTCGGGACGATCCGGCCGGCCAGCACGATGGTGGAGGTGAGCCGGCTGATCGTCCCCGAGATGCTGGTGGAGATCGAGGCGGAGGCGGTGCTGCGTTCGGCGGAGACGTAGCGTGACGGAACGCCCGCCCGCGGGGTTCGCCATCGCCCCGCCGTTCGCGTCCGTGCTCCGCCTTCTTCATACCGGGCTTGCCGGCGGCGCGGTGCGCTGGGCGGTGGCGAGCAGCCTCGGCGTTGCATTGCCGGGAGTTCCTGTCACCCCGCGCGATGTAGACCTGCAGACCGACGAGGGCGGCGCCTACGAGATCGCGCGGCGGTTCAGCGCGTACATCACGCGGCCTGTGGCGTTCACCGCATCAGAGAAGATCCGCTCCCACTTCGGCACCCTGGTAATCGAAAGCATCACGGTGGAGATCATGGGCGGCATTCAGAAACGGTCGGCCGGCGGCCGCTGGGAAGACCCGGTGGATATCGCGCCCCACCTCCGTTTCGTGGAGATCGGGGGCCTGCGCATCCCCGTGCTGTCGCTCACCTACGAATACGAGGCCTACCGCGCCCTCGGCAGAACGGCGCAGGCAGACCTGCTTCTTCCCTGGGTCGACCGGCACGGCTGACCCGCTCCCGCAAACGCGTCCGGGCGCGCCGCCCGCAAATGTCTCCGCCCGCGCCGATGAATGCCTGGAGATGCTGGCCAGGGTCCAGAGCGCGGCGCTCGTCGGCGTGGATGCGGTCCCGGTGGATGTGGAGGTCGACGTCTCCTTCGGACTGCCGGCCTTCGCCATCGCCGGTCTCGCCGCCACCTCCGAGCAGGACGCGCGGGAACGCGTGCGGGCGGCGGTCAAGAACTCGCACCGCGAGGTGCCGGCACGGCGGATCCTGGTCAATCTGGCTCCGGCGGACATCCGCAAGGAGGGGGCCGGGTTCGACCTGCCCATCGCCCTGGGACTGCTGCTGGCCACGGGGCAGCTGCGCGCCGGCGCCCTCGATGGCGGGCTGGCCATCGGTGAGCTCGCCCTGGACGGGCGCGTGCGGCCGATCCCCGGCGTGCTGGCGGTCGCGCTGCTGGCACGGCGGCTGGGGATTCGCCGGCTGCTGGTGCCCGAGGCCAACGCGGCGGAGGCAGCCGCCGCGGCGGGCGCGGCGGTCGTCCCGGTCGGCACGCTGGTCGAGGCGATGCAGCTCCTCGAGGGACGATGCGCTCCCCGCCCGGTGTCCGGTCCTGCGCAGGCTCCGGGTGCGCCGCGGCACGAGGTGGATTTCTCGGAGATCAAAGGGCAGGCCCACGCCAGACGGGCGCTGGTGGTGGCGGCCGCGGGAGGGCATCATGTGCTGCTCATCGGGCCGCCCGGCTCCGGCAAAACGATGCTGGCGCGGCGGTTGCCCACCATCCTGCCGCCGCTCGATCCCGAGGAGGCGCTGGAGGTGACGAAGATCCACAGCGTGGCGGGGCTGGTGCCGGCCGGGGCGGGGTTGCTGGCCGCCCGTCCCTTTCGTGCGCCCCACCACACCGCCAGCCGGCAGGCGTTGGCCGGCGGGGGTTCGGTGCCGCGGCCGGGGGAGATCAGCCTGGCGCACCACGGCGTGCTCTTCCTCGACGAACTGCCGGAGTTCCACCGCGACGCGCTCGAGGTCCTGCGCCAACCGTTGGAAGAAGGGATGATTACCATTGCCCGCGTGCAAACAACGGCGACGCTGCCGGCGCGCGTCATGCTGGCCGCGGCGATGAATCCCTGCCCCTGCGGC
>JACQGZ010000141.1 GCA_016199305.1 Armatimonadota bacterium
CCATTCTACACTGTATAATGGCGTGGTGTCGGTGCTTTTGCTGTTTCTGGACGGGGTGGGGCTCGGGGAGGAGGATCCCGAGCACAACCCCTGGGTCCGGGCCCGCACGCCGGCCCTGCGCACCCTGCTGGGCCGGCCCCTGGCGGGGCGGGAGCGGATCGACCGGGACGGCGTCCTCCTGATTCCCACCGACGCGACCCTCGGCGTCCCCGGCCTGCCGCAAAGCGCGACGGGGCAGACCGCCCTCCTCACCGGCCTCAACGCCCCCGCGCTCATCGGACGGCACGTCACCGCCTATCCGACCGCGGCTCTGCGCGACCTGTTGGCGCAGTGGAGCCTCTTCGCGCGCCTCAGCCGGGCCGGGCGCGTGGTGACCCTGGCCAATGCCTACACCGAGGAATACCATCAGGCGGTGGCGGCGCGGCGCCTTCGCCACGCCGCCTTCACCTCGGCGGCGGTCAGCGCCGGCCTGCGGCTGCGCACCATTGACGACCTGCGCGAGCGCCGCGCGGTCTTCCACGACCTGACCAACGCCCGTCCCCGCCAGTGGGGGTACGACCTCCCTGCGCTCACGCCCCGAGCCTGCGGCGCGGACCTGGCCCGCCTTGCCGGCTTCCACGACCTCACGGCCTTCGAGTTCTTCCTCACAGACCTGGCGGCACACGGCCGTGTGCCCCTCGGCGGCGTCCAGGTTGTGGAGATGGTGGACGACCTCCTGGCCGGCGTCATCGACGCACTGCCGGCCGGGGTCACGCTGGTGATCGCCAGCGATCACGGCAATCTGGAGGACGACCGCACGCCGGTCCACACGCTGAACTCGGTGCCGACGCTCGTCATCGGCCCGGCGCGCCCCCATTTCACCAAGGTGGCGGCCATCACCGACATCGCCCCCGCCATTGCGCGCGCACTGGGCGTGGAATTCGACGAGGCGACGGACACGCTCGCCGCGCCAGACGCCGCCGCCGGGGGCGCGCCCTGACGATGGATCCTCGAACGCTGCGGGTGCTGGAGTACCCGAAGGTGGTCGACCTGCTGGCCGCGGAGACCGTCACTGCGATGGGGCGGGAGCGGGCGCTGGCCCTCGCTCCGACGGCGGCCCTCGAGGAGGTCCGCGCCCGTCTGGCGGCGACGACCGAGGCGGTGGCGCTGCGGACCCAGGGCGAGGTGCCCATCCGCGGCGCGCGGGACCTGCGGCCGATGCTGCGGCGCGCGCTGGCCGGAGGCACCCTCGATCCCCCGGCCCTGTTGGACATCGCGCAGACCCTCCAGGTTGCCCGGCGGCTGAAGGGGCACGTGGAGGCACAGCGGAGCCGCGCGCCCCGTCTGGCCGCCGTCGCCGGCGGGATCACGCCCGAGGAGGCGCTGGAGGCCCGCATCGGGGCGGTCCTCGACGAGGAGGGCCAGGTGCGCGACGACGCCAGCCCGACCCTGCGCCGCATCCGCAGCGAGCAGCGCGCCACCGAGCGGCGCATCCGCGAGACGGTGGAGGGGGTGCTGCGTCATCCCGCCTACGGCAAGATGCTGCAGGAGGCGCTGATCACCATCCGCAGCGACCGGTTCGTCGTCCCGGTCCGGCAGGAGTTCAAGACGCAATTTCCGGGCATCCTGCACGATCAATCCTCCAGCGGCGCGACGGTTTTCATGGAGCCGATGGCGGCCGTCGCGCTGGGTAACCGCCAGCGCGAACTGGCCGCGGCTGAGCGTGACGAAATCCAGCGGCTGCTCGAGGCGCTCTCGCAGGCGGTGGCCGCCGAGGCGGAACCGATCGAGGGGACGCTGGAGGCGGTGGCCGACCTGGATCTGGCCCTGGCCAAGGCGGCGCTCAGCGAGCGGTTCGGCTGCGTCGAGCCCGACCTCACCTCCGGCGGGACCGTGGCCCTGCGGGCGGCGCGCCATCCGCTGCTGCTGCTCCATCAGCCGGCCGCGCGCGTGGTCCCGGTCGACGTCGAACTGGGCGGCCGCTTTCAGACGCTGGTGATCACCGGCCCCAACACCGGGGGCAAGACCGTCACCCTGAAGACCATCGGGCTGCTCACCCTGATGGCCCAGGCGGGATTGCACATCCCGGCGGCGGAAGGGTCGGCCGTCGCCGTTTTCCCGCAGGTGTTCGCCGACATCGGCGACGAGCAGTCCATCGAGCAGAACCTTTCTACCTTCTCCTCCCACATGCGCGCGGTGGTGGAGATCCTGGCGCAGGCCACGCCGCCGGCGCTGGTCCTGCTCGATGAGGTGGCCGCGGGGACCGATCCGACCGAAGGGGCCGCGCTGGCCCGCGCCATCATTGAAACGCTCCTGGCGCGCGGCGCGCGCACAGCCGTGACGACGCACTACAACGACCTGAAGGCGCTGGCCTATCAACTGGAGGGCATCGAGAACGCGTCGGTGGAGTTCGACCCGGAGACGCTGCAGCCCACCTTTCGCCTGCTGATCGGCCAGCCGGGCCAGTCCAACGCGCTGATCATCGCGCGGCGCCTGGGCCTGCATGGCGACGTGGTGGACCGCGCCCGTTCCTTCCTCCCTGCCGACCGGCTGCGGACCGACGAACTGCTGCGCGATCTCGCCGGCGACCGCCGGATCGCCGCGCAAGAGCGGGAGGAGGCGGAGCGGTTGCGCCAGGAGGCGCGCACGCTGGCGGAGCGCTATCAGGTGGAGATGTCGCGCCTGCAGGGGGAGCGGCGGCGGCTCGTCGCGGAGGCGCGCCGCGAGGCCGAGGAGTGGCTGCGGCGCACCCGCCGCGACCTGGAGGTGGTGCTGGAGGAGGTCCGCGCGGCGCGCACCGAGGAGGCCGCCCAGGCCGCGCGCCGGCGCCTGGCCGAACTGGCCGCGGAGTGGGCGCAGCGCGCGGAGGAGGAGCCGGCCGACGTGGCCGGTCCGCCGCTGGATGCCGTCGAGGTCGGCCAGACCGTCCACATCCCCGCGCTCGGGCGGGCAGGACGGGTGGCCGCCCTGCCGGACGGTCGGGGAGAGGTGGAGGTGGAGGTGGGCGCGGTCCGCGCCCGTCTTCCATTGAAGGCGTTGCGCGCGGCGTCCGCCGCTGACCCCCGAAGCGGCGCAGGCGTGGGCCTCGAGCCGCGTGTGGTCGCCTCCTCGCGCGCCGCCGCGCCGCAGGCCGGCGCGCCGCGCACAGTGCCGATGTCCCTCAGCGTGCGGGGCCAGACCGTGGACGAGGCCCTGTCGGCGGTGGATCACTATCTGGATGACGCCGCCCTCGCCGGCCTGCCGCAGGTGACGCTGATCCACGGGAAGGGCACCGGGACGCTGCGCCGCGCCATCCAGGCCTTCCTGCGCGGCCATCCACATGTGCGGGCGTTCCGGGCGGGAGGACCGACCGAGGGCGGCGAAGGCGTCACGGTGGTGGAGCTGCATGGCTGAGGCCCGCACCCTCCCGCTGCTGCGGATGGAACTGCTGCCGGTGCTGCGACGGGTGCCGGCCTACTCACGCCTAGCCTGGGCCCTCGTGCGGGACCGCCGCATCCGCCGGCGGGACCGGATCGTGCTGATCGGGGGACTCGGGTACCTGCTCTCGCCGATTGACCTGATCCCCGGCTTCATCCCTGTGCTGGGGCAGCTCGACGATCTGGCCGTCGCGCTCTGGACGCTGCGGCGCACTCTCCAGACCTGTCCCCCGGAGGTGGCCGCCGCCCACCTGGCCGCGCGCAGCCTGACGCTGGAGACGCTCGACGACGATCTCGCCCGTGTCACGCGCTCCGGCCGTCTGCTCACCCGGGCCGCCCTGCGCCTGGGCGGCCGGGCGCTGCGGGACGCGGGGCGGACGGTCTGGCGCCTGGGGCGGCAGGCGCTGCGGCGATGATCGCCCACGAGCACAGCCACCTGACCTTCCGGCAGCGGGCCGCCGGCACCAGGACGGTGCTACGGCTGACGCTGGTCCTGACCACCGTGTTCATGGTGGTGGAATTCGTCGCCGGGCTGCTGGCCAACAGCCTCGCCCTGCTCGCCGATGCCGGACACATGTTCACCGATGTCACGGCGCTGGCCCTCAGCCTCATGGCGGTGCGGCTGGTGGCCCTCCCCGCCAACCCCCGGATGACCTACGGCTACTACCGCCTGGAGATTCTGGCGGCCCTTGTCAACGGCGTCCTCCTGCTGGTGGTCACCGTCGGGATCGTCCTGGAGGCGGTCCAGCGCCTCAGCCATCCACTGCCGGTCCGGGGAGGCGCGATGCTCGCCGTGGCGCTGGCGGGGCTCCTGGTGAACGTGGCCGGCTTTCTCCTCCTGCGCCGCGCGCACGCCACGCTGAACGTGCGGAGCGCGATGCTGCACGTTCTCTCGGATGCGGCCGGGTCGGTGGCAACGATCGTGGCGGCGCTGATCATCGTCCTCACCGGGTGGAGGGCGGCAGACCCCCTGATCGCCCTCGTCATCGCCGGTCTCATCGTCATCGGCGGCCTCCGCATTGTCTCGGAGGCGATCCAGGTGCTGATGGAAGGCACCCCGACCCACCTGGACCTGGCGCGGGTGGAGGCGGCGATGCGCGCGGTCGCGGGCGTGCGGGCCGTGCACGACCTGCACGCCTGGACGGTCACCTCCGGCCTCTGCGCGCTCAGCGCCCACGTGGTCGTGGCGGACCCCGCCCGGGCGGAGGAGACGCTGGCCGGCCTGAAGGAACTCCTCCTGGAGCGCTTCGATCTCGTCCATACCACGCTGCAGATCGAGAGCGAGGCGTTCGCCGAAGTGAAGGGACACGTGTAGGTCGATGGCGCCCACACGGAAGGAACCGGCTCGGAAGGTCGCGGCAGCCGCTCCGCCGCTCTCGGCGGAGGCGCAATTGGAGGCTTTGCGCCGGGGCACGGTGGAGATCATCTCCGAGGAGGATCTCCGGGCCAAACTGCGCGCGGGCCGCCCCCTGCGCGTCAAACTCGGGCTGGACCCCTCCGCACCGGACCTGCACATCGGCATCGCCATCGTCCTGCGCAAACTGCGCCAGTTTCAAGACCTGGGACACGAGGCGATCATCGTCATCGGCGACTTCACGGCGATGATCGGCGATCCCACCGGCAAGAAGCAGGTGCGACCGATGCTGACGCCGGAGGAGGTGGAGGCCAACGCCGCCACCTACCGCGACCAGTACGGCAGGATCCTCGATGCGCAGCGCACGCGCCTGACCTTCAACAGCCAGTGGCTGAGCCCGATCCGCTTCTCCGAGTTGATCCGCATCGCCAGCAAGACCACCGTCGCGCGCATCCTGGAACGGGACGATTTCCAGACCCGCCTGCGCGGCGGGATCGCCGTCCACCTGCACGAGATCCTCTACCCGCTCTGCCAGGCGTACGACTCGGTGGCCCTGCAGGCGGACGTGGAACTGGGCGGGACCGACCAGAAATTCAACAACCTGATGGGACGGGATCTGCAGCGCGAATTCGGCCAGAGCCCGCAGGTGGTCGTGTTGACGCCGCTGTTGCCCGGGGTCGACGGGGTGGAGAAGATGAGCAAGTCGCTGGGCAACGCCATCGGCATCACCGAGGCACCGGCGGAGATGTACGGGAAGGTGATGTCGGTGCCCGACGCCGTGATGCCGGCCTACTTCGAGTTTGCCACCGACATCTCCGCCGCCGACCTTGCTCGCCTGAAACGCGGGCTGGAAGACCGCAGTCTCCATCCGCGGGATCTCAAGCGGCGGCTGGCGCGTGAAATTGTGACGGTTTGGCACGGCCTCTCCGCCGCGGCGCAGGCGGAGAAAGCCTTCGACCGGGTCTTCGTTGCCAGGGACGTTCCTGAGGAGGTGCCGGAGGTTCTTATGCACCTTGACGTTCAGGCACGAGACGTCCTCCGACGAAAGGCCACGCGGCTGCTCGTCGATTTAGGACTGGCGACCAGCCAGAGCGAGGCCCGCCGCCTGATCGCGCAGGGAGGGGTGGCGGTCGACGGAGAGCGCATCGCCGACGTCTCCGCCGACATCGAGGTGCGCGACGGCATGGTGGTGCGCGTGGGGAAGCGCCGCTTCGCACGGATTCGAGTGCACTGACCTGGCGACTCGAGATGTGATGGATCAGCACTCGCTCATCGCTCACCTCGTCGCCCAGATCGACCACCGTGCGCTGGGTCGGCATCTGGCGGCCCTCCCAGGACCACGCCACCGACGCACCGACGGTCCGGCCGTCGCGGCGGCACTCGCCTATCTGCGGCAGATGCTGCGTGACTGCGGCTGGCAGGTGGTCGATCAGCCATGCCACGATGACGAGCTGGGCGATGGCGTCAACATCGTGGCGACGGTATCGGGCACCGTCGATCCCGCGGCGTTGGTCGTCGTCGGCGCGCACCACGACACGGTCCCTGGTTCGCCCGGCGCTGACGACAACGGGTCGGGGCTCGCCGGTCTGCTGGAGTTGGGACGTGTACTCTCCCTCCATCCCTGGGAAGCCACGGTGCAGCTGGTCGCATTCGATTTCGAGGAGACGGAGGCGGGAAGGTTCTCCGGCAGCCGGGCCTACGTGAACGCGCTCGGCCGGGACCAGATCGGGTTCCGCGGTGCGTTCATCTTCGAAATGATCGCCTACCGCAGCATGACGCCAGCCAGCCAACAGGCGCCTGCCGGACTGGCGGGGGTCTATCCTGATGTTGTGGCCAGGCTGGACGAGCGCGGAGGGCGGGGGGATTTCATTGTGGCCATCGACAGTGACTCTGTAACTCACCTACTGGGTCGCCTTCTCGGGTCCGCGGCGCAGGTTGCCCCGGACTTGCCCGTGCTGCCACTGTCGTTCCCCGGCCATGTCCCAATGCGCGACCTCTTTCGCAGCGATCACGTGCCCTTCTGGCAGGCGGGCCTCCCGGCGGTGATGCTGACGGATACGGCAAATTTCCGAAACCCGCACTATCACACTCCGAGCGATCTCCCGGAGACACTCGATGCTGACTTCTGGCGGCAGGTCGTGGCAGCGACGCTGGGGGCGGTGGCCGAGCTCGCTGTCCCTGCCTAGGATGCGGCCGTGGAGAAGCTGACAGGTCAGGGTCGCGAACTGCGGGCGGAGGTCCTGGCCGCGATCGACGCGGCTGCCGTCGACCTCTGGGCACTGGCGCTGGACATCCACGCCCACCCGGAGATCGCCTTTCAGGAGCGCCGCTCCGCGGAGCGCCTCTGCGCGGCCCTGGAGCGCTTCGGCTTTGCTGTTGAACGACCCATCGCCGCGTTGGAGACCGCCTTCCGCGCCGAGGCCCGCGGCCGCGACCAGGGACCGACGGTGGCCTTCTTGGCCGAATATGACGCACTACCTGAAATCGGCCACGCCTGCGGCCACAACCTGATCTGCACGGCGGCCCTCGGGGCTGGCGGGGGGCTGGCGCGGGTGCTCGACCGGCTGGCCGGCCGCGTCGTCGTCTTGGGCACGCCGGCCGAAGAGGGTGGGGGAGGGAAGGTCCTGCTGCTGCAG
>JACQGZ010000142.1 GCA_016199305.1 Armatimonadota bacterium
CGCGCCGACAGGGATTTGCATCCCCCACCCCGTAACCCTTAGAGGCGATCACTCGCTCGTGGTGGGCCCTTGGCCTCGTGACCGATACCAGACCCGCACCCTACGTCGTCCACACCGCCACGTTTGCCGGACCGCTGGAGCAGCTGCTCCGCCTGGTCCAGCAAGGCGAGGTGGATGTCTCGACCCTTTCCCTCGCGGAGATCGCCTCCGACTACCTCGCGCACTCCCGCCGCGCCTTCGATGTGGACGAGGCCACTGACGCGCTGTGGGCCCTCGCCGCGCTGGTCGAACTGAAGGCGCGCGCGCTGCTGCCGCAGCCGCCGCCTCCCGAGGAACCCCCCGTCGAGGAGGCCGGGGACCTCGACGCGATGCTGGAGGAGCGCGTCGCGGCCTACCGCGCCTTCAAGGATGTCGCCACGGCGATGCGGGCGCTGGAGGCCTACCAGCAGCGCGTCTTCCTGCGCCCGGGAGAGGAGCCGGAGGGCGCGCTCCTCAGCGGCGTGGCGCTGCCGGACCTGATGCGCGCCTTCCAGGAGGTGCTGGCCCGCGGGCGGGAGCGGCCGGCGGAGCTGGCCCCGGAAACCATCACGGTGGCGGAGCGGATGACCGCCGTTCTGGCGCTGCTGGCGGAGGCGGCGGGGGGGATGCCCTTCGAGGCGCTCTTCCCTGCCGAGGCGACCCGCCTGGAGATCGTCGTCACCTTCCTGGCCCTCCTCGAACTGATCCGGCTGACCAGGGTGGGCGTGCGTCAGGAGGGCCCGCAGCGCGAGATCCACGTCTTCATCCGATGACCGGCCTCGACGGCGGCGCGCCGCCGCCCCCCGGGCCGTCCCCGCATTCTTCGGTGGATGAGCAGGTGCGCGAGGCCGCCCGCGCCATCGAGTGCATCCTCTTTGCCAGCGGAGAGCCCGTTCGGCCGGAGCAACTCGCGGAGGCCGTCCAGGCCACCCTCGGCGTCGTCGCCGCGGCGGTGGAACTCCTCCGCGCGGAGTACGCCGGACGCGGGCTGGAGGTGCAGGCCGTCGCCCGCGGGTTTCAACTGGGCACCCGCCCGGCCTACGCGGAGGCGGTGCGCCGCTATCTCGGCGCCGCGGCGCGCGAACCGCTCTCGCAGGCCGCCCTGGAGACCCTGGCGATCATCGCCTACCGCCAGCCCATCACCCGCCCTGAGATCGACGCGCTGCGGGGCGTCCGCAGCGACTACATTCTGGAACGCCTGGAGGAACGCCGGCTGATCCAGGTGGTGGGCCGGAAACCGACGGTGGGCCGACCGATGCTCTACGGCACGACCGACGCCTTCCTTCGCCACTTCGGGCTGAGCGATCTTCAGGATCTCCCGCCCCTGGAGCAGTTCGGCCTGGCCGTCCCCGCCTCGGGCCAATGAAAGACCTCCCCTTGCTCCAGCCGGGCAGGCCTGCGGCGATCGTATTCGCTGTCGCGGTCGCCCTCGCGATCACCTCGGGCGTCGCCTCCCCTGTGCTGCCGGCAGTGGCGGGTGGAGGGCTTCTCACACCGCCTGCAGTCACGGCGGCGTCCGCGATCCTGATCGAGGGACGCACCGGGACGGTCCTGTTCGAGCAGGCCGCGGATGCGCGCCGGCCTCCCGCCAGCACCACCAAGGTCCTCACGGCGATTCTGGTGCTGGAGCAGCTGCGCCCCGGGGCGATGGTCCCGATTTCCCGGCGGGCGGCCGAGCAGCGATCGGGCTCGTCGATCGGTCTGGAGCCCGGCGAAGTGTGGCCGGCAGATCTGCTGCTGCAGGCGCTCATGCTGGGCTCCGCCAACGACGCCGCCGTGGCGCTGGCGGAGGCGGTGGCGGGCTCAGTGGAGCGGTTTGCCGGCTTGATGAACGAGCGAGCCCGGGCCGCCGGCGCCACCGGGAGCACCTTCGTCGTGCCCCACGGGCTCCACCACCCCGGCCATCTGACGACGGCGCGCGACCTGGCCCGCATCACTCGCGAGGCGCTCGGCCATCCCGCCTTCGCCGCGCTCGCCCGTCAGCAGGTCTTCACCTGGCAGCGCCACGGTCTGCCGCCACGGGTGGTCGTCAACCGCAACCGCCTCCTCTGGCAGTTCCGCGGCGCGGACGGGGTAAAGACCGGGTGGGTCCGCCAGTCCGGGCAGTGCCTGGTCGCGTCCGCCACCCGGGAGGGGCGGCAGCTGATCGCGGTGGTGCTGGACAGCGCCGATGTCTTCGCCGCCGCGGCCCGCCTGCTGGACTACGGCTTCGCCGGTTTCCGTCTCCTCCGCGTCGCCGCGCGCGGGGAGGTGGTCGAGCGGCGACCGATCAGCGGGGCGGACGCCCCGCTGGCCGCCGCCGTGGCCGAGGACTTCTACGTGGTGTTGCCGCGGGCTGCGGCACTTCGCCGGGAG
>JACQGZ010000156.1 GCA_016199305.1 Armatimonadota bacterium
CTCATGCTGGCCGGCGTCGTCACGGCGCTCATCGTGCTGGAGTGGCGGCTGGCGCTCCTGGTCAGCGCGGTGATCCCCCTGGTCTTTGTCATCGCCCGCCTCTTCGGCCGGGAGATCCAACAGGTGGCCGGCCGCGCGCAGGGCTACGTCGCCGGCCTGGCCTCCTCGATCCGGGAGGCCTTCGCCGGCGCGCTGGTCATCCGCGCCTTCGCCCAGGAGGAGCGGGAGATCGCGCGCTTCGCCGCGGAGAACCGGCGCGCCGTGCGCGCCAACCTGCGCATCGGTCGGCTGGTGGCCACGCAGGTCCCCGTGGTAAACTTCCTCACCGCCCTCGGCCTGGTCGTGGTGCTGTGGGTTGGGGGGCGCCTGGTCACCGGCGGGGTGATGACGCCCGGCGAACTGGTGGCCTTCCTGGCCTACGTGGCCCTGGCCATCGACCCTTCGGTCTCCCTGACCCGCCACTACGCGGAGATCCGCCAGGCCCTCGGCGCCTTCGGCCGTATCCGCGGGATGCTGGACGAGGGCACCACCGTGCAGGATGCCCCCGGCGCCATGGAGCTGCCGCGCGTCACCGGCCGGGTCACCTACCGGGGCGTCTCCTTCCGCTACATCAACGGCGCCGGCGGCGACCAGTGGGTGCTGCGGGGCGTCGATCTGGAGGTCGCCCCGGGAGAGCGCATCGCCCTGGTGGGACTGAGCGGGGCGGGCAAGACAACGCTGGTGCACCTGCTGCCGCGCTTCCACGATCCCACCGAAGGGACCGTGCTGATCGACGGGATCGACATCCGCCGCGTGCGGCTGCGCTCGCTGCGCCGGCAGATCGGGTTCGTCCCTCAGGAGACCATCCTCTTCCGCGGCACCGTGCGCGACAACATCGCCTACGCCCGCCCGGAGGCCACCGCGGCCGAGGTGGAGGCGGCGGCGCGGGCGGCGAACGCGCACGACTTCATCCTCGGATTCCCCCAGGGGTACGACACGCTCCTCGGCGAGGACGGCGCGACCCTCTCCGGCGGCCAGCGACAGCGGCTGGCCATCGCCCGGGCGCTGCTGCTCGATCCCCGGATCCTGATCCTGGACGAGGCCACCTCCGCGCTGGACAGCGAGTCCGAGGCGCTCTTCCAGGAGGCGCTGGAGCGGGCGATGGAGGGCCGGACCACGTTCACGATCGCCCACCGCCTCTCCACGGTGCGCCAGGCCGACCGCATCATCGTGCTGGACGAGGGCCGCATCGCGGACGAGGGCACGCACGACGAACTGCTGCGGCGCGACCCCCTCTACGCGCGCCTGGCCCGGCTGCAGTGGCCGGACCTCATCGCGCCCCGGGAGGTTGAGGCGCGCCCCTGATGGGATCGCCCTCGCCCACCCCATCTCCCGCCCTGAGCGTGATCATCCCCGCCCACAACCGGGCCGACCTGGTGCACCATACGCTGGAATCCCTGGCCGGCCAGTCGCTGGCGGCCGACCTGTACGAGGTCATCGTCGTGGACGACGGCTCCACCGACGGGACGCCGGAGGTGGTGACGGCCCTGGGGAGCGGCGCCCGGCGCATCCGCCTGCTCCGCCGCGCGGCCAACCGCGGCCCGGGGGCGGCGCGCAACGACGGGGTGCGGGATGCCGGTGGGGAGATCGTGGTCTTCGTCGACAGCGACATCGTGGTGCGCCCGGACTTTCTGGCGCACCACCTGGAGGCGCACCGCCAGGCCGATCGGGCGGTTCTCTGCCGCGGCCCGGTCGTGCCCGTCTCCGAGGTCCCGCCGGCCGCCGCGTCCGGGGAGCGGCTGCCGCTGGCCGGCCTCTCCCCGTCCTATTTTGATCCGGCCAATGCTTCGCTGCCCCGCAGCGAACTGCTGGCGGCGGGGCTGTTCGACGAGCGCTTCGGCACATACGGGTGGGAGGACATCGATCTGGGGTTCCGCCTGCAGCAGCGCGGGCTGGCCCGGGTCTTCCGGCGCGATGCGGTCGCCTATCACCTCCAGCCGGCGCCCTCGCCCCAGTCGTTCGACCGCATGCTGGCCAAAGAGGAGGAGCGCGCCCGCGCCGCGGTCTATCTGTACCGCAAGCATCCGCGGTGGTCGACGCGCTGGTTGATCCAGCACACGCTCTTCCACCGGCTCCTCTACTTCCTCCTCTCCGGCGCCGGCCTGCTGAACCGGCGCACCGCGCCGGCCCTGGCCGGCCGCTTCCGGCGTAGCGGTCGGATCACCCTGGAATACCTGGCGCTGCGCAGCGTCCTGAACCGCCACTATCTGGCGGCGCTGCGGCGGGCCTGGGGCGACGGCGCCCGCGCGGCCGACTGAGATGGCCTCACCAGCGATCAGCGTCGTCGTCCCCGCCTACAACAGCGCGGCGCTGCTGGCCGGAACCCTTCCCGCCCTCGGCGCCCAGGCCGGTCCCTTTGAGATCATCGTCGTGGACGACGGCTCCACCGACGGGACGGCGGAGATGGTGGGGGCGCTCCGCCTGCGCCAGCCCGTGCGCCTGGTGCGGCAGCCCCAGCGCGGCCGGGCCGCCGCCCGCAACCTGGGGGCCGCGCAGGCCGCCGCTCCGGTCCTCCTCTTTATCGACGCCGATGTGCGCCCCGTGCCCGGGATGATCGAGGCGCACCTGCGCCACTACCGGAACGGTGCCCGCCTGGGCGTGCAGGGCCGCACCCTGCAGCATCCCTCCACCCTCACCACGACCTTCATGCGCGCCACCAACCTGCTCCCCGACCTGACGGTGCGCCGGAGGAAGGATCTCTCGCCCCTGCACGTGATCACGCGCAACTTCTCCGTGGCCGCCGCCGCGTTCCGGGAGGTCGGGGGATTCGATGAGGCCTTCGCCGGCTACGGCTGGGAGGACATCGAACTGGGGCTGCGCCTGCGGCAGGCCGGGGTCTCCCTCCACTACGAACCGGAGGCGCTGGCCTACCACCACCATCTCCAGAGCCTGGAGGACCTGCTGCCCAAACTGCGCCAGGCGGGGGAGGGCGCGGTCTACTTCTGGCAGAAACACGGGCGGCCGGCGCGGCTCGGCCTCTTCCTGGAGATTCACCCGGCGCTGCTGCCGCTGAAGTGGCTGGTCTACCGCACCGCCGTGATCACCCGACTCCTCCACGCCCTACGCCCCGTCGCGGAGCGCCATCAGATCCTGCCGCTCTGCAGCGAGATCTACAACCACCTGCTCTGGCGGGCCTACTACGACGGCGTCTTCGCGGCCCGGGGGCCGGCGGCCGGTGGGGAGCGGTCGGCCGCGGGGGAGCGGGCATGATCCGCCTCCTCAGCGTCAGCAACGGGCACGGGGAGGATCTCATCGCCGCCGAGATCCTGCGCCACCTGGACGACCTGGAGGTCACCGCCTTCCCCCTCGTCGGGCTCGGCGACGCCTACCCGGCTGCCCTCCCGCGGCTGGAACCGCGACGGGCCTTTCCCAGCGGCGGCTTCGCCTTCCGGCACGGCCAGCCCAGCCTCCTCGATGACCTGCGGGCCGGCTTCATCCGCTTCTGGTTTGCGCAGCGGGCGACCCTGCGCGCCCAGCAGGGACGGGTCGACCTCACCCTCGCCGTCGGCGACGTCTACTGTCTGTTCATGGCCTCACGCGCCGGCGCGCCCGTCGTGCTGGTGGCCTCCGCCGACTCGATTCACAACGGGCCGTACGGCCCGCTGCAGCTGCGGGTGATGCGCCGCGCCGTTCGGGTCTTTGCGCGTGACGCCGACACCGCCGCGTGGCTGGCCGCGCGGGGGATTCCCGCGGCCTATCTTGGCAACGTCATGCTCGACTGCCTGCGGCCGGCCGGCGCTGGCGACTTCGACCTGCCGGCCGGGCGGCCGGTCGTGACCCTCCTCCCCGGCAGCCGCAGCGACGCCCCGCACAACGCGGCCCTGCTGGCGGAGGTCGCGGCCAGGGTGGCGCGCGCCCGCCCGGAGGCTGTCTTCTTGCTCTCGCTGGCCCAGACGGTGGACGCCGAGGAGGTGGCCGGGGCGCTACGCGACGCCGGCGTCCGCGTCGCAAACGGTGAGGCGGTGCTGGAGGAGGCTCGCCTCAGGCTGACGCGGGCGTTCGCCGCCGCGATCGCGCGCGCCACCGTGGTGGTCGGGCTGGCGGGGACGGCCAACGAGCAGGCGGCCGGGCTGGGCAAGCCGGTGGTGGCCTTCCCCGGTCCGGGGGTCCAGTTCACCCCCGGCTTTCTGAGCCTGCAACGTAAGATCTTAGGAGAGGCGCTCGTCCCCACGCCGAGCGCGGAGGAGGCCGCCGGCGCGGTGCTGCGCCTCCTCGCCTCGCCGGAGGAGCGCGCCCGGCGCGGTCAGGCAGGCCGCGAGCGGATGGGGGAACCGGGGGCCGGGGCGCGCATCGCGGCCGCGCTGCGCGCGATCGTCGCGGATCTTCCTACGGC
>JACQGZ010000155.1 GCA_016199305.1 Armatimonadota bacterium
GCCGGAACTGTCTTCCGCGTTTGGCTTTCCACCTGTCGCGGCGCCCCTCGACGCCGGGATGACAATTCGGGATGTGCGCACTATCCTTGATCGTGCGTCTCTGCGCACACCGCTATGGCCACCGACCTGATCTGGCGCGTCGAGGAGTTCCGCGGGCTGATCGAGCCGTCGTTTCCTGTGGAGGACGTCTGGTTCGACGGCGGCCGGCCGGTGTTTGCCATCCGGCGCCCCCCGGATCTGCGCGGGGCCCTGGCCGCCCTGCGGGCACGGCTCGAGCCGCTGGGCCTCCTCCCGGCGCTGCGCCGGCGGCGCGGCGCCGATTTGATCGTCCTGCTGCCCGCCGCCCCGCCGCTGCGCGCCCGCTGGGAGGTCAACCTGCTGCTCTTTCTGGCCACGCTAGCCACGACGTTCTACGCCGGGTATGTGCAGGCGGTGCCGCTGGTCGGGGACGGGTACCTCCGCAGTGCGACCGGCGGAGCGCTGGCCTTCTCCATCCCGCTGATGGCCATCCTCTTCACGCACGAGATGGCCCACCTGGCCGTGGCGCTCGCGCGCGGGATCCGGGCATCCCTCCCCTACTTCATCCCGATGGTGCCGCCGCTGGGGACGATGGGCGCCTTCATCTTCACCCGCTCGCCGGCCCCCGACCGCGACAGCCTGATGGACCTGGGGGCCTCCGGACCGCTGGCGGGATTCCTGGTGGCGGTCCCTGTGCTGGTCTACGGCATCCGCCAGTCCTTCGTGCTCACCTCGGTGACGGGGCCACTCGTCTCCTTCCCCGATCCGCTCCTGGTCCGGTGGTTGACGACCTTGCTGCTGCACCCTGCGCCGGACGCCGTGATCCTGGGTCATCCGACATTCTGGGCGGGCTGGTTCGGCCTGCTGGTCACGAGCCTGAACCTCCTGCCGGGAGCCATGCTCGACGGCGGGCACGCGGTCCGCGCGGCCCTGGGCCCGCGCCGCCACCGCACCGTCTCCTACCTGGCCGTCGGCCTGGCCGTGGCGCTGGGCTATCTGCCGATGGCCGCCCTGATCTTTCTGTTCATCTCGCGTGGGCACCCTGGCCCGCTGGACGACCTGACGCCGCTCAGCCCCTCCCGCGTGGCGGTGGCCCTGATGCTCGTCGTCGTCTTCATCGTCAGCGCCGTCCCGCTGTGGACGCTCTGGCGGCCGTAGAGGGCGTCCGGTGGGTGGGGCCGCCTGGGCGGTCTTTCGCAAAGAGCTGGCCGAGGCGCTGCGCGACCGCCGGACCCTGACGCTCGGCCTGCTCATTCCCGTGCTGGTCATGCCCGCCGTGACCCTGGGGCTGCCCTATCTGGCCCGGCGGGAGGAGCGCCGCCTCCGCGAGGCCCCCGCGCGCGTCGCGGTCGTCGGCGGGGAGCACCTGGGCGCCTTTCTGGCGGCGGCCACGGCGTCGGGCGCGATCGTCGTGACGCAGACCCCGGATCCGCGCGCGTCGTTGAGGGCTGGGGCCGTGGCGGCAGTAGTCGAGGCGAGCCCGGCCGAGGGGGAGGGGGGGCCGGTCCGGGTGCGGCTGGTCTACGACGAAGCGTCCACGGCCTCCGTGGTGGCCCGCCGGAAACTGGAGGAGGCCCTGGCGCGGTACAGCCTGCGGCAGGTCGAGGAGCGGCTCACCGGGCGGGGCGTGGACCCGGGGCGCCTTCTGCCCGTGGAGGTCGAGGCCGTCTCCATCCGTTCGGACGCGGAGGCAGGGCGGGTGGAACTGGCGGGCCTCCTGCCCTTCTTCATGACGATCTGGATGATGCTCGGCGGCCAGTACGCGGCGCTGGACCTGGGCGCCGGGGAGCGTGAGCGCGGCACCCTGCCGGGACTCCTGGTGACGCCGCCCGGCCGCCTCGACCTGGTCGTGGGAAAATTCGCCACGGTCTTTGCCCTGGCCACCGCCTCGGTCCTCCTGGTCGTGGGGAGCGTGCTGGGGGCGCTCCACCTGCTCTCCCCGGTGGTGGAAGGCCCATCCGCCGCCGCCGTGCCCCTGCGGGTGGCCCTACCGCTCTGTGGGGCCGGCCTGGCGCTGGCCGCCGCCCTCAGCGCCACCCAGCTGCTGTTGAGCCTGGCGGCCCGCAGCGTGCGCGAGGCCCAGCAGTTGTTCACGCCGCTCTATCTGCTGGTCGTGGCCAGCGTCGTGCTGGCCCAGCTGCTCCCCGAGTGGGGGCACCGCCTCTGGCTGTACGCCGTGCCGGGGCTCAATGGGGCCTACCTCCTCCGGGGCCTGCTGCTGGAGACGGTGGACGCGGCTCAGGTGGGCGTCGCGGTGGCCGGGTTGGCCGCGCTGACGGCGGCGGCGCTGGCGGCGGGCGCCTGGGTGTACCGCCGCGAAGGGCTGGTGACCGGGTAGGGCCCGGCGGGTCCATCCCCCCACGGCCCCCGCCAGAAAATTTCGTCCCGCTGACGATCCGCAAGATTTCGTCCTTTTCCCCGCCGTGGCTGTCGCACAAGTTGCTCCAAGCCACAATATCTTGACCGCAAGCCCGCTTGACCCTCAACATCTGGTGGCATAGAATCCCCTCTGCAACCTTGCGGCGGGGCGGCCCACGGGCCCTGCCGAACTGCGGATTCCTCCATGCGC
>JACQGZ010000151.1 GCA_016199305.1 Armatimonadota bacterium
CCCCTGCACTTCCACGACCCCGGCCCCGACGTCTCCGGCATCCCGATCACCCAGCTGGTCGGCCCGGCCTGCGTCGTGGACCTGCAGCAGTTCGGGGTCGGCGACTACGACATCTACGGCCCGGAGCACTTCGAGCAGTGGGAGAAGAAGCACAACATCACGATCGAGCGTGGGGACATCCTGATCATCCACACCGGCTACCACGCCTACTACAACGAGGACTGGTCGCCGGCCACCCGGGAGCAGCACGCCGACGCCGGGCCGAACCTGCCCCGCTCCTTCCTCCGCCACCCCGGCCCGCGGGCGGAGTTCTGCCGGTGGGTACTGGATCGCGGCATCCGCTGGCTGGCCGTGGACGCCATCTCCACGGACCATCCATTTAATACCGCCGTGCGCCGGGCGCGGCCCGACCTGGTGCCCGAGGTGGAGAAGAAGATCGGGATGCCGTTGGAGGAAGCCTTCCCCTGGCCGCGCGACTACCAGGCGACGCACACGATGCTGTTCCCCCGGGGCGTCTACCACGTGGAGAACGTCGGCGGGGAGATCGACCGCGTGCTGAACCAGCGGGTCTGGATCGGTTGCTTCCCCTTCCGCTTCAAAGGGGGGGAGGCCGCCTTCTGCCGTTTCGTGGCTTTCGTGCAGGCGTAGACGCCGGCGATCCTCCGGCTGGCCCAGCCCGGGACCCGATCAGCCGGGCCGGGGTTCCTGCTCCTGCACCCGAAGCACCGGCCCGACGGCGGCGACGACGTCCATGGCGCGCAGGCGCGAAACGACGCGCTGCACGGCGCCGTCAGGCGCCTCGTGGGTCATCAGGACCACGTCGGCAGTCTCTCCACGGCTCTTCTGCACGATGCTGGCCAGGCTGACCATCTCCTCTCCGAAGACCGCCGCGACCTTGGCGAAGACCCCGGGACGATCCACCACCTCCAGGAAGAGGCAGGAGGGGACCACAAGATCGCCGATGGGGAGGACCGGCCGCGCCAGAAAAGTGCTGTCCCTCACGGGCCATGCCCCGCTCCCCCGCCCGTCAGCCGCCTCAATAATGTCCCCCAGGACGACCACCGCCGTGGGCGTCCCGCCAGCCCCGGGGCCGCTGAACAGGATCGGGCCGGTGGCCGCGCCCGTCACCAGCACGGCGTTGCGCTCGTCGCGGATGGTCGCCAGCGGGTGAGTCAGCGGCAGCAATGTGGGGTGGACGCGGCAGTCGAGGCCCCCATCGCGCTCGGCGGCAATGGCGAGCAGTTTGACTGCGTACCCCAGCTGCCGAGCGTAGGCGATCTCCCGCGGCCCGATGGCCGCGATGCCGTCGCGGTACACCTGCTCCGCCGTCACCGGCGCATGAAACGCCACCGTGGCTAGGATCGCCAGCTTGGCCGCGGCGTCGTGTCCGTCAAGATCCTCGTCCGGGTCGGCCTCCGCGAAGCCATGCTCTTGCGCGGCCGCCAGGGCGTGCTCGAAGGTCCACCCCTCCTCACTCATCCGCGTGAGGATGTAGTTGGTCGTCCCATTCAGGATCCCGGTGATGGCGTGGATCCGATCTGCGGCCAGCGACTCCCGCAGCGGCTTGATCAGCGGAATGGCGCCGCCGACAGCCGCCTCGAAATAGAGACCTACGCCGCTGGTGTCAGCCAGGCGCAGCAGTTCCGGCCCGTGGGTCCCGAGGAGGCGTTTGTTCGCCGTCACCACAGGCCTGCCCAACGCAAGCGCCCGGCGAATATACGTGTAGGCCGGCTCCACGCCGCCCATGACCTCAACGACCACATCAACACCCTCATCCTGCACGACCGCCCAGCCGTCATCGACGAGCCGATCGGGAGGAACGGGGACCCTTCTGGGCTTGTCGCGGCGAGCGACCGCCACCTTCGCCACTTCGAGCCGTCGGCCGGTCCGATGCGTGATCAGATCCGCGTGCTCGCGGAGCAACCGGAGCACCTCGCCACCGACGGTGCCGCAGCCCAGCAGGCCGATGTGAACGACGCCGGGATCCGGCCGTGGTCCGGCGCGCCGCGATGATCGGACCAGACGCTCGCTCACGGGGAACCGCCGGCCATCGCAGGAATCATGGCGATCTCGGAGTCCGCACGCAGCGGCGTCAGTAGGCCGCGGCCGAGGCGCACATCCTCGCCGTCCACGAAGAGGTTGACGAATGGGTGGACCTGGCCGCTGCCATCAAAGACGCGCGGCCGCAGCCCCGGCCAGTGGCGGGTGAGCTCCTCCAGGGCCTCGCCCAGCGTCCGGCCGCCGACCGAGTCGGTGCGAGCTCCGTCGGCATACTGGCGTAGGGGGGTCGGAATCCGGACGATCGCCATCACGCACCTCCCACCGCCTGCCCCGCCCGCGGCCGCACCTGAGCGAGCCCGGGCAGGACCTCCGCCTCGAAGGCCCCCAGCGTCGCACGGATCTTCACCGGCTCCCGCAGCGTCCCGGCGACGCTCTCCTGCGTCTTCAGCCCAATACCAGTCAGGTAGACGACGATGACGTCATCGGGCCCGAAGATCCCGCCCGCGGCCAGCCGGCGGAGCGCCGCCACGGCGACACCGCCGGCGGTCTCGGTGAAGACCCCCTCGCGGGCGGCTACCTCCCGGACGGCAGCGACCGCCTCCGCGTCGGTGACCTCCACCGCCACCCCGCCGCTGCGCCGGATCGCTTCCAGCGCATAGCGGCCGTCGGCGGGGTTGCCGATGGCTAGGGAATGCGCGATCGTCTGCGGCCGCACCGGGCGCACCGACTCGCTCCCCTCCCGGTAGGCGGCGACGATGGGCGCGCACCCGGAGGGCTGGGCGCCGTGGACGCGCACACGGGCGGGCGGAACGATTCCAAGCTCCACCAGCTCGGCGAAGGCCCGCTCAATCTTCAGCAGCAGATTACCGGAGGCCAGGGGGATGACCACGTGATCGGGCAGGCGCCAGCCGAGTTGCTCGGCCACCTCGTAGCCGAGGGTCTTCGCCCCCTCGCTGTAGTAGGGCCGGAGGTTGACGTTGACGAAGCCCCACGGGTACTCGTCGGCCACCTGCGCGCAGAGGCGGTTGACGTCGTCATAGGTGCCGTCCACCTCCACGATCGTCGCACCGTAGACGGCCGAGAGCACCTGCTTCCCGGCCTCCAGCCCCTCGGGGACAAAGACGCACGCCTGTATCCCCGCCCGCGCCGCGTGCGCCGCCACGGAGTTGGCCAGGTTGCCGGTGGAGGCGCAGGCGAGGACCTGAAAACCGAACTGCCGCGCCGCCGCGACCCCCAGGGTGACGACGCGGTCCTTGAACGACCAGGTGGGATTGCACCCGTCATTCTTGAGGAAGAGGCGCCGGAGCCCGAGGTTCCCGCCCAGTGTGGAGGCGTGCACCAGCGGGGTAAGCCCGGCGCCCAGGTCCGCGACGGGGTCGTGAGCCACCGGGAGGAGGTCCTCATAGCGCCACAGCGACGCCGGGCCCGCCCCGATGCGCGCGCGAAGCGCCTCCGCATCGACCGCCGGGCGCGGCCGCTCCGTCTCCAATGGGCCAAGGCACTCCTCACAGACGTACTGCGGGGCGAGAGTGTACGTGCGGCCGCAGTTGCGGCAGCGCAGGGCGTGTGCAGGCATCCGGTCCCCTCCGATCACGGTCGCGGGCGCCAATAGAAGCGCCCGCCTCTCACATCAGGAGAGCCGGGCCTGTGTCGATCGGACATTCTTGCCGCCGGCAAGGGAGCCTGCCGGGACCGCATCCCCGCGAGGAGCGGGAAGGCACCTTGGCTGTCCGTTCCAGGTTGCCGGGCCCACGATTGAGTGGGCCTCTCCCGATGCGAGCACAGTATCGCACGGAGGTCGCGGCCTGTCAAAGCCGCCGCGCCCGCGGCCTCTGCGACCAGGGCCTCAGGCGAGAAGCCGCTCCACCACCGTGCTCAATGCCTCAACCGTTCGGGCGACGGTGGGAAGAAGAGACGGGGCCAGAGGCGGCGGATCCTTTAAGCCGTGGCCGGTGAGGATGCAGACGGCGACCTCGCCGGAAAAGGGCCGAGCGGCCGCCAGTAGCTGCAGGCCGGCCAGCGCAGCGGCCGACGCCGGTTCCACGAGCAGGCCCTCCCCGGCCGCCAGCTCGCGTCGCGCCGCGAGGATTGCGTCATCGGCGACCTTGACGAAGCGGCCTCCCGACGCCCGCGCCGCCTCCACCGCGCCCTCCCAGGAGGCGGGGCGGCCGATGCGGATGGCGGTGGCCACGGTCCGAGGCGATGTCACGGGGTGGCCGTCGACAAGAGGGGCGGCACCCTCGGCCTGCACTCCTACCATCTGCGGGAGCGCCGTAAGCCGGCCGGCCTGCCGGTACTCCTGAAATCCACGCCAGCAAGCCGTGATATTGCCGCCGTTGCCGACCGGCAGCACCAGCAGGTCGGGTGCCCGCCCGAGGGCGTCAACGATCTCAAAGGCGACGGTCTTCTGTCCCTCCAGGCGGTAGGGGTTGACCGAATTCACGAGCGTGAGGCCGGCCCGCGCCGCGAGCTCCCGTGTGGCGGCCAGGGCTGCGTCGAAGCCAGCCTCGACGGCGACGACCCGTGCCCCGTGCGCGACCACCTGCCCCAGTTTCCCTGCGGCGACCCCGTCGGCGGGAAGGACGATCACGCAGGGCAGCGAAGCCCGCGCGGCGTACGCGGCCGCAGAGGCGGCGGTGTTGCCGGTGGAGGCGCACACCACCGCGCGGCTGCCGGCCTCCAGAGCCTTCGACACGGCCACCGTCATCCCCCGATCCTTGAAGGAACCCGTGGGGTTGGCGGCCTCAAATTTGAAGAAGAGCCGTAGCCCGAGGCGCGCCCCAAGTCTCTTTGATGGGATGAGCGGGGTGCGCCCCTCCTGCAGGGTCACCACCGGTGTGGCCGCGGTGACCGGGAGGAAATCGCGGTAGGCCTCGATCACCCCGGGCCACGCCATCGCCGCCGTCAGGGCGTGGCCGGAGGAGGAATCGTCCGGCATCATCGAGCCAGGAGGATCGGGAGGGTGAGGGCGATCACCGCCACCAGCGCCCACAGCGCCGGCGCCGAAGTCAGCACCTGCTCCCGCCGCCGCGCCACGCGCGCCGCCTCGACCTTCGAGCGGGGAGTCCACCAGGGATTGTGGCGGGCCTCGAGGAGGTGAAAGATCACGCCCAGGGCGGCGCCGTAGGCCAGGTGTCCGATCAGATACGGGAACAGCTCCGCCGCCGCCTCGACCCTCCATCGCGGCGCCGATCCCAGGAAGAGCGGCGTCAAGGTGAGCGGCCCCAACACCCACCAGAGGAACCCATAGGAGATCCCCCAGCCGAGACCCGAGCCGACGTCGTAACTCTGGCGGCGGAACAGGAATCCGTAACTGATCCCGATCGCCTGCGCCACCACCACCTGAGCGATCAGGCCCCAGATCGACGAGGAGCCGACCACGCCGCGCATCGCCGCCAGGCCGCCGATCTGCACGATCACCAGCGCGAAGAGCGCGCCGCCAATCAGGCCCGCCAGCGCGCCGCGGCCCAGCGCGCGCAGCCCTTCGGTCCCCACCCCCTCCTCGTCGCGGGCGCCGACCATGTCCGAGAAGAGGAGCCGGCCCAGTCCGTCCAGCCAGGCGTAGAACAGCGCCGTCGCGGCGCCGAAGAGCAGGTAGCCCGGCAGCATGGAAAAGTCCCCCAGCGCGGATCCCGCCGCGGGTTCACCGCCGCCCCGGGCCCCCGGCAATGGCGCGAGCGAACCGATCACCCACCAGCAAAAGCCATAGACCATGCCGCGGATGAGGCCGGGACCGCTGCCATCGGGCGGGTGGGGATAGAGCAGCGCGTACCCGGCGCCCGCGAGCGCCCCCATCAGCAGGATGACGACCCAGCCGGGCCACGCGCCGCTCATCATCGAGGGGAGCGTGGTCAGCAGCCCCTGCGCCTCCAGCATCAGCCTCAGCAGTGAGCCGCCCATCAGCCCGGCCAGCACGCCACGCAACACGGCTCCCGCCCGCGCCCCGCTCCCGGTCGGGCGGCGGTCCCGACGGATCAGCGCCAGGGTGAGTCCCGTCACACCGCCGTAGAGGAGATAGCCCAGGAGGCTGGGGAAGGCCTCCTGCGCCGAGTGGAGGTCCCAGGCCAGAAAACCGAGCAGCCACAGCGACATCAGCGTGAGCGGTCCGAGGAACCAGCACAGCGCGCCGTAGGTCAGCCCCCAGAACAGCGTCTCCCCGGCCCCGGCGCGCTGGTGCCAGACCAGCACCCCGAACCCGGCGCCGAGGACGATGCCGAAGAGCACGTGGAGAACGAAACCCGCAGCGGCCGCATCCGCGCGCACCAGCGACGCGGTGGGTGGCAGCGCGCCCAGCCGGGAGAGCGCCGCCGCCGAAATCGCGCCCCCCAGCAGCCCGGCGAGGGCGCCGGGTGCGATCCCGCCGCGCAGAAGGCCGGTCCTCACGCGTCGGCCTCCCCGCCCACACCCGGCGCGGCGGCCGAGGCGTCGCGGCGGGCTCCGATTGTTTGCGCCAGCGTCGGTGTCGTCGCCGGCCCCGTGAGCACGATGTCCCGCGGGAAGAACAGGTCGATCGTCCAGTCGAGGGCCACCCGCACCTTCTTCTCCAGGCCGGGCAGTTTGCTC
>JACQGZ010000145.1 GCA_016199305.1 Armatimonadota bacterium
CACAGGCAACTTCTAAACCTGAGCCAAAGGGCGGACGTCCGGGTGGGGGAACGCAGAATCGATGGGTTTCGGTTTTGGTGGAAGCGCAGTGATCACTCGCCGCCTCACGTTCATGTTGAAGATGAGAAGGGGTATGAATTAGGGCGGTGCGGGTGGATACGATGAAGCCCATGATAGGGGACGACCTAATCATCACTGTCAAGTTGCGGAGGGCTTTGGAGAAGCTGATGGAGGACCTCCCGGAATGGATGCGGGAGAAAAAGGGGTAGAGTCGGATGACGGTTGATGTTGTGTTGGCCACGAGGAATGAAAAGCTGCGAGAGAATTTCGGCAGCGTCCTGGCTGAAAGGGCGGTCGGATTTACCCAGGCTACTAGTGCAACCGCCTTGCGAGAGTACCTTTTCACAACCTTGAGTAGGGTTGCAGTGGTTGATCTCAACCTCCCCGGCATTACGGGCAAGTGGCTGCTGGAGACTAAGGTAAACTCCAGAGAGGAGCCAAGTTTTGTTCTTCTATTTGACGAAGTCAATGACATCATGAAGATCAAGGATCTTCCACCTGCCTCTGTGAAAACGATAATGTGGCCAATTGTGAATTGGTCGAAGCGTGAAATGGAGAAGTTGGCTGAGAATGTGGTTGAGCTTGCATCTCCGGGACCAGCAAGGCACATGCACCAGGCAATTTATGACGGTCGACGCAAAGAGTTTGTAGTTTACTTCCGAAACGGGCAATCTTTCCGTCTCCCCAGGAGGGTCATTCCGGACGATGATGGCAGCGGCGTCATCAGAGTAAATGTGGTCCCCAATGGTACGCTTTTCACATATGCCCTGTCGTCAGGACAGAAGGTTGAGATTCCGTGGGACCTGGTCTTGTACCATTCGGATCCTTCATACCCTTACTACAAAAGGCGTGGGGGCCAGAAGAAGCTCGAGAGAAGCCTCGGCATTCGAATTAGCCGGCGGGTGAGGCGGATTCGGGGGGAGAAGGGTTTAACAACTGAGGCCCTGGCGCGGTTGACAGGGATCCATAGACCAAACATCTCGAGGATCGAAAGGGGCACGCACACCCCAAACTTCGACACAATTGAGCGCCTCGCGAAAGGTCTTGGCGTCTCTTTAACTGACTTGATCGATTCTGATAGAAGGCGTTCGGCATAGAATGTTTGCAAGCGCCTTGACATCGATTTCGTTGGACTCTTAGAATTGTTCATACTGGCAGTGAGGAAGCGGGAGTAGCCCCGCGGAACGCCGGGAGCGAGCCGGGAGGGTGAGAGCCGGCGGCGGAGGCGGGGTGAACATGGCTTCCGAGCAGACGGGGTGAAGGCCCTGGGTCAGTAGCCCCGTCCGGACGCCCCCGATAGCGGGCCGGGGTATCTCCGCAGGGTGCGGACGTACCCGACGAGGCGCAGGCCGCGAGGCCGGCGCGAACCCAGGTGGCACCGCGGGAGACCCTCTCGCCCAGATGGGGCGAGGGGGCTTTGTGTCTTTGGGAGGAACGATGGCGTTCGCACACCTGACGGGGATCTTTCCACGGTCCGAGGAGTTGATCGCCTCCACACGCGCCTTCGAGCGGGGGCGGCTCGACGCCGCGGCGCTGCGGCGGCAGGCGGAGGAGGAATCGGCGCGCCTGGTCGCGCTGCAGGCCGAGTGGGGTCTTGACTACATCACCGATGGGCTGCTGCGCTGGCAGGATCTGCTGCGGCCGCTGGCCGAGGAACTGCCCGGCGTGCACGCGGGCCCGGTGACGCGCTGGTTCGACAACAACAGTTTCTACCGCCGGCCGGTGATCGAAGCGCGGCTCCGGCCGGTGGGCGAGGCCGCGCTGCGGTGGACCGCCAGGGAGCCGTTGAAGGGGCGGCTCTGGAAGGCGATCTTGCCCACACCGTGGGCGTTCGCGGCCCTCTCGGAGGATCGCGCCTACGAGGATGTGGACGCCCTGCTGCGGGATGTCGCGGAGGTGCTGCGCGCCGAGGCGGCGAGCCTCCAGGCGGCAGGGTGCCGCTACATCCAGTTCTCTGATCCGGTCCTGGTGAACCGGCGGAGCGACGGCGTCCTCTCGCGCGCCCAGAAGGCGCTGGGCCGGGTGGTCGAGGGGCTCACCGTGCGCACCGCGCTCTACACCTTCTTCGGCGACGCGGTGCCGGTGCTGGATGTGTTGCTCGATGCTCCCGTGCACGAGGTCGGCTTCGACCTTTTCGCCACAGATGTCGAGCGCCTCAACGGCCGGGCCGGGTCCAAAGGGCTCCTGCTGGGGGCGTTGGACGGCCGGAACTCATTGCTGGAGGATGCGGCGGAGACCGCCGCGACCGTGCGTCGCGTGGCCGACCGGCTCCATGCCGAGTCGGTGACGGTGGTGCCGAGCTGTGATCTCGAATTTCTGCCGTGGGAGGTCGCCGTCGCCAAGGGGCGGCGGCTGGCCGAGGTCAAACGGCTGGTGGGGTGAGGGAGATGACGAAGCTCTTCCCGACACAGGAGGTCGGCAGCCTGGCCAAACCTGCCTGGTTGCTCAAGGGGGTGCGGGGGACGAAGCTGTCCGCGGAGGACCGGGCGGACCTGGACTACTGGGCCGGTCGGTTGGAGATCGAGGGCGTCGAGGAACTGCGGCGCCTCCTCCACAGCAACGGCGAGCCCTCCGACGCGGCCAAGGCGGCGCTCCGGGACTGGGCGGCGCTCTTTGCCATCCGGCTGGAGGAGGCGGCCGGGCTGGACGTCGTCTATGACGGCGAAGCCCGCCGCGTCGAGATGTATGAGTACCCGATCCGTCGCATCGACGGCTTCCAATTCTACGGGCACGTGCGCTCCTTCGACAACCGCTACTATCGCAAGGCGGCGGTGGTGGATCGGGTGGCCTTGCGCGAGCCGTTCCACCTGGATGAACTCGGGTTCGTCAAGCGGCAGGCCCGCCGGCCGGTGAAGATCCCGGTGACCGGCCCGTACACGCTGGCGGACTGGTCCTTCAACGAGTACTACCTGCGCCAGAGCGCGGGGATCGCGGACCTGCGGAAGCGCAACTACGAGGCGAAGCGCCGCTTCACGCTGGATCTGGCCACAGAGGTGCTGCGGCCCACGCTGCAGGCGCTGGTGGACGTGGGCGCCGACTGGATTCAGATCGACGAGCCGGCGGCGGCCACCCACCCGGAAGAGGTGCCGATCCTGGTCGAGGCGTTCAACGCCGCCACCGAGGATGTGCAGGCGCGGATCAGCATCCACATCTGCTACAGCGACTACCGGGCGCTCTATCCGCACATCCTGGGGATGCGGGTAGAGATGCTGACGCTGGAGTTCAAGAATACCGGCGACTACAACATCGTCACCATCTTCAAGGAGTTCGGGGACACGCGGGCGATTGGGCTGGGCGTGTTGGACGTGCACTCGGACGTGATCGAGACGCCCGAGGAGGTGAAGACGAAGATTCTGCAGGCGGTGGAGATCCTGGGCGGTCCAGAGCGCATCTGGGTGAACCCGGACTGCGGGCTGCGCACGCGCACCTGGGACGTGGCCTTCGCTAAGCTGCAGAACATGGTCGAGGGCGCGCGTCTGGCGCGGGAGGCGGTGCAGGCGAAGTGAGTACCGCCGGCGGGAGCCCCCGTCCAAGTGCGGCCGGGCTGCCCGTGGAGGAAGCCGCGGAGATCGCGGCGGTCTTCGGTGATCTCCCGGTCCTGGAGACGCAGCGGCTGCTGCTGCGCAAGTTGATCCTGGAAGATGTGCCAGACGTCTTCGCCTATGCGTCCGATCCCGAGGTCGCACGGTTCACGACCTGGGAGGCGCACCAGACCATCGACGATTCGCGTCGCTTTCTGGAATGGGTTGCGGAGCAATACGTCACCTTTCAGGTGGCGCCCTGGGGTGTCGTTCACAAGGGCGGCCGGAGGATCATCGGGACCTGCGGCTATATGTGGTGGCGGCCCGGGCACGCCAGGGCGGAGATCGCCTATGCGATCGGCCGCAACTACTGGAACCAGGGACTGACGACCGAAGCGGTGCGGGAGGTCATCCGGTTTGGCTTCGAGCGGATGCGGTTGAACCGCATTGAGGCACGGTGCATGGTTGAGAACGTGGCGTCTGAGCGCGTGATGCAGAAGGCGGGGATGACCTTCGAGGGCGTTCTCCGAGAGCAGATGTACGTGAAGGGCCGGTACGACGACTTGAAGCTTTACTCGATCCTAAAGAGGGAATATGAGGCGGCGGGGGTTGGCGCCGCGGTGAGGGATGCCGTGAGAAGGTGAGGATCGTGAAGAGCTACTACATCACCACGCCCATCTACTACGTGAATGACGTGCCGCACATCGGGCACGCCTACACGACCATTGCCGCCGACGTCGCGGCGCGCCTTAAGCGGCTGGCCGGGTACGACGTCTTCTTCCTCACCGGCACGGATGAGCACGGTATCAAGAACCTGCGCACCGCCGAGGAGCACGGCGTGGCCCCGCAGGCGTGGGTGGACCGCGTCTCCGGCGAGTTCCGCCGTCTCTGGGAAGTCCTCCACATCTCCCACGACGACTTCATCCGGACCACCGAGCCGCGACACAAACAGGTGGCCGCCCAGATCTTCCAGCGTCTGTACGACCAGGGGGACATCTACCTGGGGACGTATGAGGGCTGGTACTGCACGGCCTGTGAGACCTTCTACACCGAGAGCGAGTTCGCCGAGGGCCGGACCTGTCCGGTACACGCCGGGCGCCCGCTGGAATGGCTGGCGGAGGAGTCGTATCTGTTCCGCCTCTCCAAATACCAGGACTGGCTGCTGCGGCACATCGAGCAGAGCGAGGCCGCGGCGGCGGCCGACGGGTCCGCGCCGCCTGCGATCGCGCCGCTGAGCCAGCGGAACGAGGTCGTGGCCTTCATCAAGTCGGGGCTGCGCGATATCGCCGTCAGCCGCTCGACCTTCACCTGGGGCGTGCCGGTGCCCTTCGACCCGCGCCACGTCATCTACGTCTGGATCGACGCCCTCACCAACTACATCTCCGCGCTGGGCTATCCCGACGGCGAGCGGTTCCAGCGCTTCTGGCCCGCGGACGTGCACCTGGTCGGACGGGAGATCGTGCGCTTTCACGCGGTGATCTGGCCGATCATCCTGCACGCCGCCGGCATCGAGGTGCCGCAGCAGACCTTCGCTCACGGGTGGCTGACCTTCGGCGGCCAGCGCTTCAGCAAGTCGCTCGGGGTGGTGATCGACCCGGCGGCCCTCAGCCGCGAGATCGCCGCGGAGTCCGGCGCGGACCCCGACGTGGCCGTGGATGCGCTGCGCTACTTCCTGCTGCGGGAGATCCCCTTCGGCGCGGACGGGGACTTCAACAAGCCGGCCCTGATCCACCGCTTCAACGCCGACCTGGCCAACGATTATGGCAACCTCCTCAACCGCACCCTCGCCCTGGTGAATCGCCACTTCGGCGGGCAGGTGCCCGCCCGGGGATCGGAGGAAGGCGGTGACGCGCTCCTGCGACAGACGGCGGCGCAGGTCGCGGGGTCGGTCGAGCCGTTCATCGACCGGCTGGACTTCCGCGCCGCGCTGGATGAGATCTGGAAGATTCTGTCCGCCGCCAACAAGTACCTGGACGAGGAGGCGCCCTGGCGCTCGCTGCGCGAGGGGAAGCCCGAGCGCGCGGGCGCGATCCTCTACAACACCCTGGAGGCCGTCCGCGTCGCGTCGATTCTGCTCTCGCCCTGGCTGGTCACGGCGACCGCGCGGGCGTGGGAGCAACTCGGAATCCCCGCTCCCCTGGCCACGCAGCGGTTGAGCGACGCCGCTCGGTGGAGAGGGCTGCCGGCGGGTGGGCGGGTGCGGCCGGGCACACCGATCTTCCCCCGCATCGAGCGTCCCGCGGCCGCCGCGCCCGGCCGGTCGGGCGGCTAACGCGCCGAGATGCAGCGAAGGGAGCGACCGCGGTGGACCCCATCAGCATCGACGAGTTCAGGAAGCTGGACATCCGCGTCGGCGAGGTCCTCTCGGCCACGCGCGTGCCGGGGACCGACAAACTGATCGAGATCGAAGTGGACATCGGCAGCGAGGTGCGGCGGATGATCACGGGGATCTTTCCGCTCTATCAGCCCAAGGATCTGGTGGGCCGCCGCATCATCGTGCTGGCCAACCTGCAGCCGCGCAAGGTGCGCGGCGTGGAGTCCAACGGGATGCTCCTGGCCGCCGAGTGGGAGGGCGAAGTCGGCCTGCTCACCGTGGACAAGGAGGCCCCGAAGGGCTCGCGCATCACCTGAGCCGGCGCTCGGCCAGAGCGATCTCCTCCGCTCGCCGCTCGTAGCCTTCGGAGGCCCCGAGGCCGGCGGCGAGATGCCACCGCACCGTCTGCTCGAGCCATTTCGGCAGCGATGTCGGGGTGAAGCCCAGGTCCTGCGTGATACGGGTGATGTCCATGACGAAGTGGTGGGCGAAGGTGGGGTGGTACCAGGGGGCCTCCTGGGCCAGGACGCTCTGGGCGACGGTGACCACCGGGTCGGGTTTCCCCAGGATGCCGGCAACGAGGCGCGCGAAGTCCTCCAGGGTGAGGATCTCCTCACTCGCCACGTTGTAGGTCTTACCAAAGGCGGCGGGGTTGCTGGCGGCCAGCGCCACCGCCGCGGCGATGTCCCCGCTGTAGGCCTGCCGCCAGACGCTGGCGGGGGATTTCACCGGTATCAGCACGGGGCCGCCGTCGGCGGTGCGCTGGTACCAGAAC
>JACQGZ010000160.1 GCA_016199305.1 Armatimonadota bacterium
CGATCGGGCGCGCTGCGCTCGATATGCTCGCCGAACGGCTCGGGAAGACCCTCACGGACGACGACCGCAAACGGATCCTCGGCGCTATTCGCGAGCTCCCGGCTTACCCTGAGGTACGCGAGAGTCTTGTGCGTTTGAAAGCCGCAGGGTTTCGGCTCGGAACGCTGACGAACTCCACGAAGCGCGTCGTCGAAGCCCAGATGCAGGACGCGGCCCTGATCGACCTGTTCGAACAGATCCTCTCTGCGGACGAGGTGAAACGCCTGAAGCCCGCGCCTGAACCCTACCGTATGGCGGCGCAGCGCTTTGGCGTGCCGGTCGGTGAGGTGCGGCTCATCGCGGCACACGCCTGGGACGTCGCCGGCGCGATCCGTGCGGGTTGCAAGGCGGCCTTTGTGGCTCGCCCCGGCATGGTGCTCGACCCGATCCATGAGCCGCCCGACATCGTGGGCCGGGACCTCCGTGAGGTTGCGGACCAGATTATCGCGATGGAGACGCGTGCCTAGGAATGGGCAATCCGCTCTTCCGCCCCGTCAAGATCCGAGGGTTAGGCCGGAGTACCGGCCCGGTGGACAGGCTTTTCCGGAGCGGCTAGATCGGCTGAAACCCGCGTGGTTACTGGTTGGTGGAGACGAGGGGATTCGAACCCCTGACCCCCTGCGTGCAAAGAGTGTGACGACCCGCCTCCTGGAACGCCCTCCCTGCCTGGCTCCTGCGACCTGTGTACCTTCCTCACGGTAAACACCTCCTCGTCGTGGCCCCTCGCCCCTCCCCTTCTGACCAGGGCGGGAGACTCCTCCGGGAGCCCTCCCAGGATGACGCCTGAGCGCGGCTGCCCCCGTGTACAGCGGGACTTCGAGGGGGTCCATCTCCTCTCCCGATACCTACCCCCTACCCCTCCTTCAGGAACCCCGCCAGTCCTCGCCAGTTGACGCCTGAGCGGGGTGGACACGAGGACCCCTCTCCTACCTTGCCCCTCCCCGTCCCGCCCGTTCCTCAAGTTCGTGGCAGTTTGGCGTCAGGCGACGAGATTCGAGCGTCGCGAGTACGAGACTGAGCGTGGAGCGAGTGAATATGCGCGCCGGACGATCAAAGTGAGGGCCGCAGGGCGCTGTACTTCTGCCCTACTACCGGTAATTGATAGTAGAGATGGCCAAGAGGCGAAGGCGAAGACACGCGAAGGTTCACCAGTCACGCATCGGCGAGAGCGTGCGGCGGTCGTGGGACGGGAGGCGCAGGAGCGAGAGGCGCGTCGCGTGATGGGCCCAACGTTCACGCGATCCCCGTTGCCGCCCCGTATCAAGGCGACCATGGTGGCGTCGGACTACGCTCTCCGTCGCGACACGATGGACCTGCCGGACGTGGGCGCACGGAAATTCCACATGCGGGACATCCTGCCCACGCTGGGCGGCACCGCGGCCGAGGTGAATTACACCAGGCTGACGGGCTGCTCGAACAGCGCGGGCGGGGTCGTGGAAGCGGTCGCGAAGCCCGAGAGCCAGATCGTCGCGACGGTGATGGTGAAGCCCACGGCGAGCTGCAGCGTCTAGGCCGGCCCTAGTTTGCTAGTTTGCCCAGAGGTAAGGGTCACTCCTCGTGCCCGCCGAACAGTATCTCCAGGCGGTTGGAGGCGAGGAGGAATCGTGCATGCCGGATCGCTGGCGGGTGCTCATCACGGCACGCTCGGTCGTGGAGGTCGGAGCTGAGCCGCTTGCGCGGCTGCGCCAAGCAGGTGTCGAGATCATCCAGACCTTTGGTGAGCGGCCCCTGCGCGACGCAGAGCTGGCTGAGCTCGTGGGAGCCATCGATGGGATCATCGCCGGTTTGGACCAGGTGGGCCCGCTCACCCTGCAGCGGGCCGTCCCGCGCCTGAAGGTGGTCGCACGCAACGGCGTCGGCATCGATACCGTCGATGTGTCCACCGCCACGCACCTGGGGATCGCCGTGACCAACGCTCCTGGCGTGAACACGGAGGGGGTCGCCGACCTGGTTTTCGGGCTGATGATCGGCGTCGCGCGCCACCTGGTCGAAGCCGATCGGTCCGTCCGCGATGGCCGGTGGGCGCGCGTGCTGGGCACCGAACTCTACGGCAACTGCCTGGGCCTGGTTGGCTTCGGCCGGATCGCACGGACAGTAGCCCGTCGCGCCGGCGGGTTCGAGATGCGGGTGTTGGCAGTGGATACGGCCCCGGACGAAGCGGCCGCGCGGCGGCTGGGCGTGCAGTTGACGTCACTGGATGCCGTGCTGGCGGAGGGCGACTTCGTCAGCATCCATGTGCCCCTGGCAGAGGACACCAGACAGTTGATCGGCGAACCGCAGCTCCGGCGGATGAGGCCCACCGCGTACCTGATCAACACGGCGCGCGGCGGCATCGTGGACGAAGCCGCGCTGGCTCGCGCCCTGCAGGAGGGATGGATCGCGGGCGCCGCCTGCGACGTCTTCGAGCAGGAGCCGCCGGTGGGCTCGCCCCTGCTGGCGGCCCCGCGGCTGCTGCTCACGCCCCATATCGGCGCGCACACCACCGAGGCTACGATGCGCGGTGCGGCGGTCGCGGTGGAGAACCTGTTGACGGCACTGCGGGGTGAGCGCCCGCCCAACGAGGTGAACCCCGAGGTCTTCGGGCGCCGGAGGTCGGGCTGAGCGAGCTCACGAGGGCAGGGCGGCCACCTGTCTCCACACCGCGGCATCCTCCACGATTCGCCGGTAGGCCTGGCGCGCGGTGGCGTACTGCCGGCTCCGCGCAGCGTCGGGTTCGAAGGTGCGGACGGGGCGGGTGAAGGGGGCCGCGGCAGAGGCGAAGTCGGAGAATACGCCCGCGCCGTACCCGGCGAGGATGGCCGATCCCAGAGCCGCGGCCTCGGTCAGGTTGAGCTGCACGTAGCGGATCGCCAGGACATCCGCCTTGACCTGGTTCCAGACGGCGCTGCGCGATCCGCCGCCTACCACCCGGACCTCCTCAAACGGCATCCCGGGGACCAGCAGGCGCGCGATCGACAGGTAGATCGCGTACTCATAGGCCACCCCTTCCAGGATGGCGCGGTAGAGGTGGCCGGTGCCGTGATCCCAGCGCAGCCCCAGCCACCCGCCCCGCAGGTGCGGCTGGTTGGGCGTGACCCGCCCTCCCAGGTGCGGCACAAATAGCAGGCCGCCGGCACCAGGCGGCACCGCGGCAGCGAGGTCGTCGAGCTCCGCGTAATCCCAGCGCTGGCCGCCCTGGGCGGTGCGCAGCAGCTCGCGCCACCACCGCAGGTTGAGCCCTCCGCCATTGATGTACCCGATCAGGTAGTACAGGCCGGAGGGGACCATCCGGGCAGCCAGCAGGGTGCCAGACGCGGTGTCGGGCGCGAAGCGATCCACGCACTGCGCCAGCACCGACGCCGTCCCCGCCGCGTCGTAGATCATCCCCGGATGGAGGATGCCGGCTCCCAGCATCGCCGCGGCCTGATCGCCTGCGCCCGCCACGATCGGGGTGCCGGCAGTCAGGCCGATCTGTGCGGCCGCCGCCCCGGTCAGTCGGCCGACGACCTCCCACGGTTCGACGATGCGGGGGAGCTTGTCGGCGGGAACCGCAAAGGTCCCGCACAGCTCATCGGACCACGCACCGGCCCGGGTGTCGCTCAAACAGGAGAAGTGCAGGTAGGTGGGGTCGATGAACGCCTCCTCGCCGTGCAGGCCCGCCAGCCGGCCGGCAACGTAGGCCGCAGGCATCACGATCTTGTGGATGCGGGCGAACACATCGGAGTGCTCATGCATCCACCACAGAATCTTCGG
Organism: Armatimonadota bacterium; assembly: GCA_016199305.1. Lineage (GTDB taxonomy): Bacteria > Sysuimicrobiota > Sysuimicrobiia > Sysuimicrobiales > Humicultoraceae > JACQGZ01. Next base: position 3,772 of record JACQGZ010000160.1, read on the forward strand.
GCCATGCGAGTAGGTGGGAGGCGCGCCCGTGAGCGCCACGATGCGGCCGGCGTGCGCCCGCATCCGCTCCACGTAGGCGCCGCACCGCGTGTCCAGCCAGGAGTCGTACGGGGTGACGGGCTGCCAGTCCTGGTCAACGGTGGCGATGCCCGCCATCTGGCCGTCGAAGGCGATCCCGGCGACGCTGCCGGGCTGGATCCCGGCCTGCCGGACGCAGTGCGCCAGCGTGCCGATCGCCGCCTGCACCATCTCCTCGGGATCCTGCTCCACCCAGCCCGGCCCGCGCTGGATCAGACGGAATGGTTTGTAGGCTTCGGCCAGGATCTTGCCGGCCTCGCTGACCAGCATCGCTTTTGTGCCGGTCGTCCCGAGGTCGACCCCGCACAGGTAGGTCATCGGCCCGGGCTCCTCGTCCATGCGCCGCGGTCGACCACGACCGGGCGCCCCTGCGCCTGCACCACGACCTTGGCGAACCCCTTCTGCTGGATCGCTCCGTAGTCGTGGCCGGCGTCAGCCGGGAAGACGTAGATGAAGACCAGCGGTTCGGCACCGGTGTTCACGCTGCGATGAGCCCAGCCCGGGGGGACGTACACCATGCTCCCAGGCTCCAGCGGCTCGGCGCGTGCCCGGTCCTGCTCGTCCTGCATGAGGAGGTAGCCAAGGCCGCGCAGCGCGTAGTAGACCTCCGCGGTCTGGCGCTGGACGTGGAAGTGGCCTCTTGTCATGAAGTACTCCGATCCGACCTGCCCGGCAAAGATGATGGTGAGGCCGAAGGTGAGGTGGCCCGCGGATTCCGGCACCGGCGGCTCGTAGGTCGCGTACACCACGGGATCCCCCTGCCGGATCAGCCACTCCAGCGCCTCCTCGTCCATGAACACGCCGCGCAGGTCGCTTGCCTTCCGCACTCGACGGCGCAGCGCCGGATGGTCCAGGGGCGGAAATCGGTCAGCCTTGACGATGGCCTTGAGTGGATCCATGCCGCTCCTTTCAGGTGTCGGCTACCCCAGCTCGATCCGGATGTGCTTGGTGAGCAGGTACTCGTCCAGCCCCTCGTGGGACAGCTCCAGGCCAAGCCCGCTCTCTTTCCACCCTCCGTACGGGAAGGGCACCTCCCCGCCGGCCACGTTGTTGATGCCCACGGTTCCGGCCTCCAGCCCCTCTGCCACCAGGGTGGCGGTGCGCAGGTCGCTGGTGTAGGCATACGCCACCAGGCCGTAGGGCGTATCGTTGGCCAGCCTGATCGCCTCCTCCACCGAGCTGAAGGGCATGATGGGCGCCACGGGCCCAAACGTCTCCTCCCGCATCACCTTCATGGAGTGGTCGACGTCCAGCAGCACGGTGGGCATGTAGAAGTAGCCGCGGTTGAACCCGGACGGTCGTGCACCGCCGGAGGCGATCACCGCTCCCCTGGCGCGGGCATCCTCCACGTGATCCATCGTCTTCTGCAATCCCTCCGGCGTCGTCATCGGCCCCAGGTCGGGATCCGCCAGGCCGGGGCCCAGACGCAGCTGCCGCGTCTGCTCCACGAACGCCTCGGTGAACCTGGCGTAGATGTCGCGGTGGACGTAGAGACGGTTCACCGCGTTGCAGATTTGCCCCGTGTTCCGGAACGAGCGGTACACCGCGCCCTTCAC
>JACQGZ010000146.1 GCA_016199305.1 Armatimonadota bacterium
GCGTCCCCTCCAGGACGCGCCACAGCGCCCCCTGTACGGCCCGCCGGGTAACTTCTGAGCCGCGGGCCAGGTCGATCTTGGCGAATTCCACATACCAGTCCGCGTACGTCCCCCAGAGGAAGTCATAGAGCAGGCGGGCGGCCTTGTCGAATTCGAAGGCTCCCAGGTGCGCGGTTACCTCGCGCGCCGTGCGGGCATAGCGGCTGAGGATCCACCGATCGACCACGCTGAGCGCCGCCCAGGCCGGATCCTCGGGCTCCGGCGTGAACCCCTCCAGATTCATGCGCACGAACCGGGCGATGTTCCAGATCTTGTTGTTGAAGTTGCGCACGTCGTCCAGCATCTGTTCTCCAAAGCGGAGGTCCTGCTGCTGCTGCGAGCAGCGCAGCACCAGGGCAAAGCGCAGGGCATCGGCGCCGTAGCCACGCTGATCCATCATCTCCAGCGGATCGATCCCCGTGCCCAGGGACTTGCTCATCCGCTTCCCTTCCAGGGTCAGGACCGTCGGGTGGATGTACACCTCGGTGAACGGCACCTCCCCCATGAACTCCACCCCGAACATGATCATCCGCGCCACCCAGAGGAAGATGATGTCCCGGGCCGTCGCCAGGACGTGCCCCGGGTAGAAGGTGCGCAGCTCGGGCGTCTCCCGCGGCCAGCCCAGGGTGGCGAAGGGCCAGAGCCCCGAACTGAACCAGGTGTCCAGGATCTGCTCCTCCTGCGCCAGGTCGTGGCTCTCACAGCGCGGGCAGCGGGCGGGACGCGCGCGCGCGGCCACCATCTCCTTGCAGGCGGCGCAGTGCCACACCGGGATGCGGTGCCCCCACCAGAGGCGCCGGGAAATGTTCCAGTCGCGGATGTTCTCCATCCAGTCCAGGTAGACGCGGGTCCAGCGCTCCGGATGGAAGCGCACCTTCCCCTCGCGCACCACACGGATCGCTGGCGCCGCCAACTCGTTCATCCGCACGAACCACTGATCGGTGATGTAGGGCTCCAGGACCGTCTTGCACCGCTCGCAACGGCCGATGGAGGTGAGATAGGGCTCCTCGCGCGCGATCAGCCCGAGTCCGCGCAGCTCCTCCGCCGCCGCCTGGCGCGCCGCGAAACGGTCCAGGCCGGCATACCTCCCCGTCTCGGCGGTCATCCGTCCCGACTCGTCCAGCACCACCAGGGTGGGCAGACCGTGCTCGGCGCCGATCTCGTTGTCCAGCGGGTCGTGCCCGGGCGTGATCTTGAGCGCGCCGGTGCCGAAGGCCGGATCGACACGGCGGTCGGCGATCACCGGCACCGCGCGGTTCACCAGGGGCACGATGACCTGCCGGCCGATCAGGCCGCGGTAGCGGTCATCCTGCGGATGCACGGCCACCGCCACGTCGGCCAGGATCGTCTCCGGCCGCTGGGTCGCAATCACCACCCCCTCTCCCCCATCCGCCCCCCGATAGCGCACGTGGTAGAGGATGGAGGGCTCCTCCTCAACCTCCACCTCCAGGTCGGAGACGCTGGTGAGATCATGCGGACACCAGTTGATCATGCGCTTGCCGTAGTAGACGTAGCCCTTCTCATACAGGCGCAGGAACGCTTCGATCACCGCATTAGAGTACCCGGGGTCCATCGTGAAGGTGGCGCGGTCCCAGTCGCAGGAGAAGCCCATGCGCCTCAACTGGCCGTAGATGATGCCGCCGTACTTCTCCTTCCACCGCCAGGTGAAGTCCAGGAAGGCGTCCCGCCCGAGGTCGAACCGGGTCTTGCCGCCTTTGGCCAGTTCGTGCTCGACCACCACGTGCGTGCCGATGCTGGCGTGATCGGTGCCGGGCATCCACAGCGCGTTGCGGCCCTGCATGCGCCGCCAGCGGATGAGCACATCCTGCAGCGCGTTGTTCAGCGCATGGCCGATGTGCAGATCCCCCGTGATGTTGGGCAGAGGCATCATGATGACGTACGCCGGGGCGCGGGTGGACTCGACGGAGGCGTGGAAGTAGCCGCGCTCCAGCCAGAAGGCATACCACCGCGGCTCGGTGCGCAGCGGATCGTAGGTCTTGGGGATCGCCTCCGTCGCCATTCCTGACCCTCCGAAAAACAGAAATGCTGCCCGCCCCAAGGGCGAAGCAGCGCTCCGCGGTACCACCCTGGTCGCCGCGCGGGCCGATCACCTGGGCCCGACGGCGCCTCGTCGCGCGTTCACGGACGCACCCGGCGGGACTTCAGCGGGACCGCTCCGGCGGCCCACCCCTGGTACCCGCAAGCTCGGGGGCGACATTCGGACGGCCCGCTGCCGGGGGATCTTGCACCCCCTGGGTCCCCCTCGCTCGGGGCGCTGCCGTCCTACTCCTCCCCGTCCTTGCCTTGCCCGCAATTATAGGTGAGACGGCGGGTCGCGTGTCAAGCCGGCGGCGGGGCCGCCCCAGTCTGGTCTTCCTCCACCGGGGAGACGACCCCGGCCGCGTCGAGCCGTAGGCTGGCGACGTGCTCCCGCATGGCGACCTCCGCCCTGGCCCCATCGCGGGCCCGGAGCGCCGCGATGAGCTTGGCCATCTCCCGGAAAGACTTCGTCGCCCGCCCCCGCGCCCCCACCGTCAGCATCCGGACGTAGGACAGCTGTGCCCGCACGGTCTCGATCACTCGTTCCAGCCGGCGATGCTGCGCCATCC
>JACQGZ010000021.1 GCA_016199305.1 Armatimonadota bacterium
AGGTTGCCGCTGGTCACGACCACCACCGCCGGCAGAAGGGTCACCGCCGAGAGGATGATGAAGGCCGCCAGCTCACCCACGGCGCTTCCCTCCCTCCGCCGCTAGACCAGCATCCATCCCGTCACCAGCACCAGGAGAAAGCCGAGCGGGACCAGCCCCTTCCAGGAGAGGTTGAGCAATTGATCGAGGCGCAGGCGCGGATAGGTCCAGCGCACCCACATCAGGAAGAAGACCAGGGCGAACATCTTGATGAAGAACCACGCCACCCCGGGCAGCCAGGGACCGTGCCAGCCGCCCAGGAAGAGGACCGCGGCCAGCGCCGACATCCCAAAGGCTTCCGCGTACTCCCCCAGCTGAAAGAGGGCAAAGCGCATCCCCGTGTACTCGGAGAAGTAGCCCGCCACCAGTTCCGACTCGGCCTCCGGCAGGTCGAAGGGGATGCGGTTGGTCTCCGCGGTTGCCGCGGTGACGAAGACCAGGAACCCGATCACGCCGGGGATGGCCAGCCACCATTCGTAGGGCCCCCCGAAGATATACCAGTTCCAGATCGAGCCCCGCTGCGCCTCGACGATGGCCTGGGTAGAGAGCGTCCCGGCCATCATGATCGGCACCATCAGCGCCAGGGCGAGGGGGATCTCGTAGGAAATCATCTGTGACGCCGAGCGGAAGCCCCCCAGCAGCGCGTACTTGTTGTTCGAGGCCCAGCCGCCCAGCAGGATGCCGATGACGATCAGGGAGGCCATAGCCAGGAAGAAGAGCAGCCCGATGTTGATGTCGCGCACCATGATGATGCGCCCGAAGGCGGGACCGAAGGGGATGATGATCCAGGCCAGCAGGCCGGCCACCGCCACCATCACCGGCGCGATGTTGAATGTCGGCGCGTCGGCGTTCAGCGGGGTGATGTGCTCCTTCTGCAGCAGTTTCACCGTGTCGGCGATGGTCTGCAGGAGCCCCTGCGGTCCGACGTGCTTCGGTCCCAGGCGCGACTGGATCCACCCGCTGATCTTCCGTTCGAGATAGACTCCCAGCATTGCGGTGACGACCGCCAGGAAGGTAAAGAGGAGGACCGTCTCGAGGATCGCCTTGACGATCTCGACGAACACGCTCAGGCTCCCCGCGCCGGCCGCCCGCCTAGACCCATTCCAGCGCGCCCTTGCGCCAGGCGTAGAGGAGCCCCATGCCCAGGATGACGATGAAGAGCACCGCCTCGACGAAGGCGAACGTTCCCAGCTGGCGGAAGACCACGGCCCAGGGGAAGAGGTAGATCACCTCCACTTCAAAGAGCACGAAGATCAGGGCGAAAAGATAATAGCGGATGTTGAACTGCGCCCAGGCCTGCCCGAAGGGCACGACCCCGGACTCGTAGGTCAGGCGTTTCTGGGGGAGCGCGACGCGGGGGGCCAGGAGCCAGACGATGCCCAGGGGCAGGGCCGCCATGATGGTGCCCACGACCGCGAAGACCGCCACGTAGATCCAGTCCAGCCGCACGCCGCCCCTCCGTCCCGTTTGCCGCGCCCATCATAGAGGCGCGGATTTCGGCTTGTCAACGAAGCGCCGAAGGGGCTCTACGACAGCGTGAACGGGGGGTATTCGTCGCGCAGCAGATAGAAGTAGGCGAGGACCCGGTAGCTCCACCGCGTCACGCCCACCTGGAAGTCGAACATCCCGCGCGGGTACTGCGCCGTGAAGAGGATGGCAAACCAGGCCACGATGGCCACGATCAAGGCGGCCACGTAGAGGATCCACAACACCAGGTAGTGGGGGAAGAGGAGCAGCCACTTCACGAAGACCAGCCAGCGGGAGAGGGTCTCCGGATAGGCGACCTCGTAGGTCACCGGGTACTTCCCCGGCGCCCAGTCGAACGGGGGATACTCGTCCCGCAGCAGACCGAAGTACGCGGCGACGTTGGCGTTCCAGCGACTGGCGCCGACCATGAAATCAAAGAGGCCTCGGGGATAACGCCGGGTGAAGAGGATGGCGAAGAAGGCGATGAAGGCCAGGACACCCTGCACGTTGTTGAGCACGGAGAGGATCAAGAAGTGCGGGATCGCCAGTAGCCACTTCACGAAAATCAGCCAGCGCGAGAGTTTCTGGGGGTAGGCCACATCAAAGGTCAGGGGAAAACTCGCCGCCTCCATCGATCACCGCCTACGCCTTCACCTTCCGGTTCGTGGAGGTCGCGGCCGCGCGCATCACCGCCGCGGCCAGCGTCTCCGGATCGTGCCGGAGCAGTTCCTGCTCGCTGATCAGCGTTCCTGTAATGACCTCCGGCACGAGCCGCCGGAGTTCCGCAAGATCGGCGGCCACCGGAAACGCCCCCTCCGCCTCATACCGGCGGCTCAGCGCGACATTCGTCGGGGCCTGCACGTTGACCAGCGCGTGCGTGATCAGTCCCGGGCCCGGCCCGGCTGCGGTGACAATCGCCCGAAGGTGGTCCGCGGCGGTAAAGCCGTCGGTCTCGCCCGGTTGGGTCATCACATTGCAGATGTAGATGCGCGGGGCCGCGGCCCGGCGCACGGCGTCGGCCACTCCGCGCACCAACAGGTTGGGGATGACACTGGTGTAGAGGCTCCCCGGGCCGATGAGGATCAGGTCGGCTTCGCCGATCGCCTCCAGCGCCTCCGGCAGGGCCGCCACCCCGTCCGGCTTGAGGAAGACCCGGCGGATCCGCCGGCGGGCCAGCGGGATCTGTGACTCCCCTTCGACGATCGACCCATCCTCGTACTCCGCGCAGAGGACGACGTTTTCCAGGCTAGCCGGCAGCACCCGTCCGCGGATGTTCAGCACCTTGCTGGCCGCCCTGACCGCTTCCTCCAGGTCGCCGGTGACGCCGGTGAG
>JACQGZ010000148.1 GCA_016199305.1 Armatimonadota bacterium
CACCATCATCCCCACCCACACCTTGCGCATCGTTCTCCCCTCCCCCTCCATTGAGATTTGTGACCGGCCGCCTCAGCGGGCCGGATCCAGGACGAACCGCTGCACCACCTCCGCCAGCCCGTCTTCATCATTGGTGGGCGCGACGACGTCGGCCGCCCGCCGCAGCGCCGCCGGCGCGTTGCCCATCGCCACCCCCAGCCCGGCCGCCTGGATCATCTCCAGATCATTCAATTCGTTGCCGACGGCTACCACCTCCCGCAGCGGGATCCGCAGGTGCCGGGCCACCTGCCGCAGCGCCACCCCCTTGGAGATCCCCGGCGGCAGCACCTCCAGCGACTCCCGCTCGGAGAAGACGAATGTCCCCGGGCCGCCCGACCGGCGGATGCGCCGGTGGAGGGCCGCCAGCCTGGGCCGAGGCCCGAGGACGCGGAACTTCATGGGTCGTCCGTCCAGGAGAGTACGGAAGTCGCCGACCGGCCGCGGCGAGATGTGATCGTGCCGCGCGTTGGCGTCCACCAGCGGCGTGCGCCACCGCACGAAGATCTCGTCACCGACGTAGAAGTGCGCCGCCAGGTCTGGAAAGGCGTCCAGGACCTCGATCACCCGCCGCGCCTGCCGGGCGGCCATGGACCGGCGGTAGAGCACCACATCCCGCGCGAAGTCGTAGATGAGGCCGCCGTTGTAGAGGATCGCCGGGGCATCGGCCCCCAGGCGCTCGAAGTAGCGCCGCCCGGAGTGCCACGTCCTTCCGGTGGCCAGGCAGACCCGCACCCCGCGGCGCTGCGCCAGCCGCACCGCCCGCCGCACCCGCGGACTGATCTCCTGCGCCGAGGTCGTCAGCGTCCCGTCGATGTCCGCCACGACGAGGCGGTAGGTCACGCCGGCTCAGGGAGCGGCAGGCGCACCGCGGCCCCCGACCGCACTGCCTGATAGACGGCTTCGACCAGTTCCGTCGCCCGGTAGCCCTCATCCGCCGATACCGCGAGAGATCCATCCCCCAGCACCGCGCCGATGAAGCGGCGGTCCTCTTCGACGTAGCCCCACTTCTCTTCGAACGGCATCTGGAAGCAGTCGATCCCTTCGACCTGATCGCGCATCCCGGGGCTGTACCAGGCGCGCTCCAGTTCCTCGGTGACGGCGGTCTGATGCGGGCCGTACACCTCGACCCTCTCATACGGGAAGAACCAGGAGGTGTGGGCCACAGAAGTCACGCTGGCGACCACGCCGCTGCGGAAGCGGAAGAGGAGGACGAACCCGTCGGGCTCGCCGTAGACGCTCTGACGCGCGACGCCGCTGATCTCCTCGACGTCGCCGAAGAGGAAGCGGCCCATGTCGAAGAGGTGCACCGGCGTCTCGTAGAGATAGCCGCCGGTGACGGAGGGATCGCCGGTCCACGGCGGCTGCTGCAGTTCGCCGCGGTTGTGCTTCATCTGCGCCAGCAGCGGGCGCAGCCGTCCGTCATCGATCAACCCTTTCAGGAAAGTGTACACGCGGGCAAAGCGGCGATTGAGTCCGAGTTGATAGATGCCGCGGGCCCGGCGGGCCGCCTCGCGGATCTCCCAGGCGCCGCGCAGGGACGTGGCCATCGGCTTCTCGGAGAAGACGTGCACGCCGGCGGCCAGCGCGATCGTCACCGGCTCGACGTGCTGGGCGTTGGGCGTGCAGACGTAGACGGCGTCGACCCCCCGGTCGAGGAGATCGGCCAGCGAATGCAGCGCCGCGGTCTCGACTTCGGCGGCCAGGCGGTCCGCCGCCCGCGGGATCACGTCGGCGACGCCCACCAGGCTGACGCGGCTATCCCGGTGGAGGTTCAGGGCGTGGATGCGGCCGATGAACCCTGCGCCCAGGATGCCTACCCTCACCGTCATCGGCCTCCGCCCCCCTCAGCCGCCTCGACCGCGGCGAAGAGGGCGTCCAACCGCTCCCGCGCCACCTTCGCCAGATGCAGCGGCTCCCAGGTCCAGTACTCCGGACGGAAGAGTTCCACGGAGTAGAAGCCGTCGTAGCCGATCGCCGTGAGGCGGCGCACCAGCTCCCGCAGCGGAATCACGCCCTCGCCCGGCAACAGGCGGTGCGCATCGGTCAGTGCCTCCCGGGGGCGATCCTCGGCGTCGTCCAGGTGCACGATGAACAGCGTGCGGGGATCCAACCCGTCCAGCATCTCCGCCCTCGACCCGCCGACATAATAATGGAAGGCATCGATCACCAGGCCCACCGCCGGATCGGCCACCTCCTCGACAATCTGCCGGGCCTCGGCCAGGGTGCGTACGGAAAATCCGGCGGTGCCCAAGAACTCGAAGCCGATCTTCACTCCGTGGGTGCGGGCCACGGCGGCCATCGCGCGCAAGGCCTCGACGGAGAAGCGCCGCACGGCATCCGCGCCGGCCCTCTCGGCGGGGCCGGGAACGGCCACGACATAGGCACAGTCGAGCGCCGCGGCCCACCCGCACAACGTCCGGCATCGCTCCAGGACGGCCGCGCGCGCAGCCCCCGCGGAGGGCGTCGCCCGCTCCAGGGCGTTCATGCTCAGGGGGCGGACTCCGGCCTGACGGAAGGCCTGGTGCAGGGCCTGCAGAGACCCGGCTCCATCGAGGTAGGCCTCCAGTTTCGTATCCCGGATCTCGAGCCCTCCGTATCCGGCATCCCGGGCGACCCGGAGATCGGTGAGCAGGTCGGCCGCACCGGTGGTGGCCCCGTTCAATCCGATGCGCCAGCGGCGGGTCACGCGTCCACGCCTCCCCCGCCCCTCAACGTGGCGGGCGCGCAAGCCCGTAGAGGTCCAGGACTTCTCTCGATGCCGCGCCGATCTCGGTCAATCCGCGGATCCCCCGTTGATAGACAGGATCGACAGCCGCCAGGGGCAGGGCCACGGCGGTGTGCAGGGCCGCGGACTCGTACGCGGCCAGGGCCACTTCGACGGCCGCGCGGCCATCCTCACCCGTCACCTCCAGGGGCCGACCTTCCAGCACGGCCGCCACGAACTGGCGAATGGGACCCTCCGAGAAGAGAGGCGCCGGAGGAAACTCCACCGCCTCTTCGCCCTCTTCTGTGATCAGCCGGAGGTGGTCTGGGCGCTCATAGTTCACGCTGGTGAAGTGGGTGTAATGGTAGATCAGCCTGCCCTTCGTCCCCATCAGCTGGGTACCGCCCCACCCCAGGCCCCACGACATGCCCATCTGTCCGATGCCGCGCTCGTATTCCAGCCAGACCGTGGCGAAATCCTCGACCCGGATCGGCTCCTCCCGAATCCGCCTCACCCGCGCATCCACCCGGAGCGGCTGCGCGCCGAAGAAGAGGCTGGTCAGATAGATCAGGTGCAGCATGTCCAGGAGGATGCCGCCGCCGCTCGCCTCCGGGTCATACAGGCGCCAGTCGCCTCCAAAGTAGGGCAGGCCGAGACAGCTGATCGAGGTATGGACCAGCCGGCCGAGCCGCCCCTGGCGCACCAGCCGATGGGCCGTCCGGTTCTCCGGAAACCAGAGGTAGTTATGGTGGACGGATAACTGGACCTGCTGCCGGCGCGCCGCCTCGATCATAGCGTCCGCGTCGGCGACCGTGGTGGCCATCGGTTTCTCGCAGATGACGTGCTTCCCCGCCGATGCCGCGGCGACGACGATGGGCCGGTGGGAACCGGGAGGCGTGGACACGCTCACCGCCTCGACCTCCCGGTCGTCCAGCAGCCGGCGGTAGTCCGCGTAGCGCCGCCGCCCGTCGATGCCGAGGAGGTCGCCGAGGCGGCCGAGCCGGGCCGCCTCCGTGTCCGCCAGCGCCACGACCCGTAGCTCCGGAATGACCGCCAACGCGGGAAGGTGAAAGAGCTCGACGACCTTCCCGCACCCGATCAGCCCCAGCCGGACCTGTGTCACGCTTCCGTCCCATCCCCTCCGTCCACCGTGACCCATCGGCGCTGCTGCAGGGAGCGCTGGGCCGCGTCCAGCACACGCTGGCAGGCGGCTCCGGCGGCAAAGTCGGGATCAAAGGGCGTCCGCGTGGCCACCGCCTGGATGAAGTCGTAGATCTGGTGGACGAAGGTGTGCTCCCAGCCGATGATGTGCCCGGTCGGCCACCAGGCCGAGAGGTAGGGGTGCGAGGCCTCGGTCACCAGAATGCGGCGGAACCCCCGTTCCTCGGGCGGATCCCCCGTCGAGTAGAACTCGAGCTCGTTCATCCGCTCCAGGTCGAATCGCAGGCTGCCGCGCTCGCCGTAGATCTCGAACGCGTTCCCAGACTTGCGGCCCGCGCTGAACCGGCTGGCCTCGATCGTGCCTACCGCGCCTCCGGCGAAGCGCACCAGCAAGGCGGCCGTGTCGTCCACGGTCACCTCGCCTCCGGGATCGCCGGGCGCGCCTTCCGGCAGCGGCCGTTCGCGGACAAAGGTGGCGTCGCCGGCCACCACGGCGGTGATCTCCCCAACGAGGAACCGGGCCAGGTCCACGCTGTGTGAGACCAGGTCCCCCAGCGTGCCCGAGCCGGCCTCCTCCCGCCGTAGCCGCCAGGTGAGCGGGTAGCCCGGGTCGAGCAGCCAGTCCTGTAGGTAGGACGCGCGGAAGTGATAGAGCCGCCCCAGGCGCCCCTGCTGGATCAGTCGCCTGGCCAGTGTCACGGCGGGCACGCGGCGATAGTTGAAGGCGACGCCGTGGCGGATGCCGGCCCGCTCGGCGGCGGCGGCCATCTCTTCCGCCTGACCGGCGGTCATGGCCAGGGGTTTCTCGCAGAGGGTGTGCTTGGCGGCGGCCGCGGCGGCCAGACAGATCTCGTAATGCAGGTGGTTGGGCACGCCCACGATGACCGCGTCCACGTCCGGGCGCTGCACGGCCTGACGCCAGTCGGTGGTCCAGGACTCCCACCCCCAGCGCGCCGCGATCTGATCGACCTCGGCGGCATCGCGGCCACACAAGACCCGCTTGACCGGACGGGCGGGGAGATCCGGGAAGAAGGCGGCGACGTCGTGCAGGGCGTGGCTGTGCGCCTTGCCCATCAGGCGGTAGCCGATCAAGGCGAAGCTGAGCGTGGCGGCCGTCCGATCTTCCTCCCTCTAGACGCCGAGCGCCTGCCGGAGGTACTCCCGGCTGCGCCGGGCGCTGCCCAGCGTATCGGTGTCTTCCTGCGCGACCCGGTCCTGTTCAACGACGATCCACCCCTCGTAGCCTGAGGCGGCGAGGACACCCAGGAGGCTGGCCAGATCCAGCGCGCCGCGCCCCAGTTCCACGAAGACATCCTGTTTGGCGGCGCTCACGTAGTCGCGCCCCTCCCGCAGCAGGGCGCGCAGGCGGGACAGGTCGATGTCCTTGAGGTGGAGGTAGCCCAGCCTGGAGGCGTGCTCCCGTCCGACCGCCACGGGATCGCCGCCGCCAAAGGCGACGTGGCCGGTGTCCAGGCAGAGTCTGACCAGTTCCGGGTCTGTGCGCGCCAGCAGCTGACGGATCTCGTCCGCATTTTCGATGTAGGTGCCGCCGTGGGGATGGAAACAGGGCAGGAGTCCGTACTCGGAGAGGCAGATTTGGGCCAGCCGCTCCAGCCGCTGCACATAGCCCGGCCACTCCTGCGGCGTCAGCCCATGGGCGCGGGTCAGGTCGGGGCGGCCGGCGACCTCATAGCGCCGGGCATCCCCGGCGTCGGCGAGGAGGATGTGCCGCGCCCCCAGTCGCCGGAGGAGCCGTGCCGTCTCCCGGACGCGGCGCTCGCACTCCTGATAGGCCTCGGGCGCCCTCAACTCGAGGCCGACGAAGGCGGCCGCCATCGCCAGCCCCCGCTCCGCCAGCGCCGCCGACAGCGCGTCCGGATCGGTGGGCAGGAATTCCCACGGGCCCAACTCCGTGCCCTCGTAGCCGGCCGCGCGGATCTCGTCCAGGACGCGCTCGTACGGCAGGCGCGGTCCCCAGCCTGGGATCTCACAGACCCCCCAGCTGATCGGGGCGTTGCCGATGCGCATCGTCATCGTTACTGCAGCGCACCCAGCGTCAGCCCGCGGACCAGATATCGCTGCGCCACGACCGCGATGACGACTACCGGGAGCACGCTGATCATCGCCAGCGAGGCCAGGATGGGAAAAGCGATCCCGTGCGCCGTCAGCGAGTTGGCCATGGTGACGGGGAGGGTGATGGCGCTCCCCCGCGTCAGGACCACGGCGAAGAGCAGCTCGTTCCAGGAGAGGACGAAGGTGAGCAGCGCCGTGACCGCGATCCCGGGCGCGGCGAGCGGCAGGGCGATCCGCCACAAGGTCAGCAGGCGGGAACAGCCATCGATCAGCGCCGCCTCCTCGATCTCCACCGGAACCTCCGTGAAGAACCCGCGCATGAACCAGATACCGAAGGGCAGGATGGTGATCAGCTGGGCGATGACCAGGGCCTGCACGGTATCCATCAGGCGGAGCGAGCGCATCAGGAGGAAGATGGGGATGATCGCCGCGATGGGAGGCATCATCCGCTGCGACAGGATCCAGAACGGCAGGTGCCGCCCGCCGATGCGAAAGCGGGCCAGGCTGTAGGCCGCCAGGGCGCCGACCACCATGGTGATGGCGGTGACCGTCACCCCCACGATCAGGCTGTTCTTCAGCCCGAGCAGGCCCTGGAAGCCGGTGAGCGCCATCGGGTAGTTGGCCAGGGTCGGCGGGACGGGAATCACCTTCGGCGGATAGTCGAAGATCGCTTCCTGGGGCAGCAGGGAGACCATGAAGATGTAGTAGACGGGAAACATGAAGACCACGGCGATCAGCCCGACGAGCAGGTTCTTCAGCGCCATCCGCAGCGGCTTCACGGCCGGCGCTCCTCGTAGACGTAGGAGACCAGCACCGTGGAGAGGAGGACGATGATGACGAGCAGGATGAACGACTGCGCCGCGCCATACCCCACTTTGAAGTAGGCAAAGCCGTTCAGGTAGGTGTAGTAGGTGGCCGTCAGCGTGGCGTCCCCGGGCCCACCCTGGGTCATCACCAGCACCAGCCCGAACATCTTGAAGATGTCCATGCTGCGGATGAGCAGGATGACGACGAGCACGCGCCGCAGCAGCGGCAGGGTGATGAGGGTGAGGTGCTGGAACCAGGACGCCCCGTCGATCGCCGCGGCCTCGTGCAGCTCCGGCGGGATGGCGGCCATGCCGGCCAGGAGAACGAGGGCGACGAAGGGCGTCCACTGCCAGGAGTCGGTGATCATGATCGAGGTCAGCGCCGTAGACGGCCCCGAGATCCACAGGTAGGGGCCCAGCCCGACCCAGCCGAGGGCGTAATTGAGGAAGCCCAGCACGCGGTAGAGCAGCCACCACATGTAGGCCGCCGCCACCTCGGGAATCATCATGGGGATGGCCAGGAGCGTGGTCAGGAGCTTCCGGCCGCGCACCTCCTCGTCCCCCAGCAGGAGGGCGATGGCGAACCCGGCCAGGAGCTGCACCGTGATCCCGGCGACGATCAGGATCCCCGTGCGCCGCAGCGAGGCCAGAAAGACCGGGTCGCGCAGCGCCGCCACGTAATTGCTCACCCCGACGAAGCTGCGCAGCGCCGGCTGCGGCAGGTAGTAGTCGTAGAGGCTATTGGACAGGGCGAAGAGCAGGGGGAAGATGGTCGTCAGAAAGAGGATGACGATGGCCGGGGCCACTGCCAGCAGAGGAAAGTAGCGGTCGCTCCACCGGGCGACCCTGATCAGCCAGGGCACCCAGGCGACGCGCTGCGTGGCCACCTGCGCCGGCATCCATCCTCCTCGTCAACGATGTGCGGCGACGGCTCTCCGGATGGGCGGGGGAGCGCCCAGGAGCCGAGAGGGCCGCTCCCGTGGGATCGCGGTCGGAAGCGGCCCTCCCTGATTTCCTATCTGATCCCCATAGCCGCCTTGTAGGCCGCGAGCTGCTTGTCGCGCCCACGGGCGTTGGTCAGCTTCTCCCACTCCGCGGCTGCGGCGTCGAGCGCCGCCTTGGGGGTCAACTGGCTGGTGAAGGCCAGCTGGATCTGCCGGTCCAGCACATCCGTGTACTCGAAGCTGCTGGGGATGCGCAGTTCCGGGTAGAGGGCCTCGATCGCCTGCTTGTAGACCGTCAGATACTCCTTCGGCGCCAGCCTGGCCACTTGAGGTGAGGCGAAGTGGCTGGTCCGGAAGAAATCCTGCCCGGTGTTGGGATCGATGACGAGCTTGAGGCTCTCCTCCTTGGACTCGTAGAAGCGGACGACCTGCCAGGCCGCTTCCACATTCCTGCTGGCCTTGGTCACCCCCAGGAGCCAGCCGCCGGCCGCCGTGGAGCGCCAGACGACGGTGTTCCCTTTCTTCACCCCGGGGATGGGGGCGAAGCCCATCTTGGCGCCGGGCACCGCCTTCTCCAGCTCGGCCACCCGCTTGCCCTCGTCGGGCCAGTGGATGGAGACGGCGACCCGACCCTTCATGAAGGCGTTGAAGAGCTCGTCCCACTCCCAGTTGAGCACCCCGGGGGGCTGCAGGGCGACCAGGTCCTTCATCTCCGAGAGCGCCTGAACCGCGCAGGCGTCATTGATGCGCGGCTTCATGGTCTGCGGGTCGAAGAGCTGGGCGTTGGGCCCGCAGTAGGAGAAGTAGCGCAGCAGGTACCAGTAGAACGCCCGGCCGCGCTTGAGCTGGTCGGCGTACCCGTAGAAGTTCTTCTGCGGGTTGCGGAAGAACTTGGCCACGTCGGCGAGCTGTTGCCAGGTCTGCGGCGGCGCCAGGTTGTAGCCGAACTGCTGCCTGAAGGCGGCCTTGTTCTTGGCGTCGTCGAAGAGGTCTTTGCGATAGTACATCAGCAGGACGTCGCCGTCCATCACCAGCCCGTAGATCTTCCCGCCGAACGTGGAGTGCCACGTGCGGAACCCGGAGACGATGTCGTCCCAGTCCACGGGGAACTTCTGCATCAGCTCGTCCAGAGGCTGGAGGAAGGGCGCGTAGTCCCCCAGCCATGCCGGGTTGTACTGCAGGATGTCGAACGCTCCCGTTCCGGAAGTCAACTCGAGCAGCTGCTTCTTGTACATGTCGCTGACATCGATCCCGACGACCTTGATATCGATGCCGAAGCGCTGCTTGATGATGGGCGCGCGCTGCTGCCAGGGAATGGCGAAGTGGCCGGCGTGAATCGACAGGGTGAGCGTCGTGCCCGGGTACCTGGGTTGGGCGTACGAGGGTAGCAGCGTCAAGACCAGGACGGCTACCGTGGCCAAGAGCAGGACGTGTATCGGCCTGCGCACAATCACACCTCCCTTTTCGGCCTGCGAGAGTGAGCGTCCCGAGCGGATGAGGCGCCCGGTTACGGCGCGATGGATCTCTCACCCCCTTTCCGGCGATCCGACCGGCGAAGGGTCTCCCCGGGTGAGCAGGGGACCGAGGTATGCCATGCTCTCCGCCGCCGCCCGGTCGGGATCATGGGCATACGTAGCCAAACTCACTGCGCCTCTGCAACGCGTGCTCGAAGGGAAACTCGCGGTAGGCTTCGACGCCAAAGGCAAGACGCATGACTCTCCGACCCGCGGGCTGCTACTCTCCTGTTCCACGCGCGCCTCCCCGCTCCTCCTGGGCGCACCTCGACGCCCGGAGGCGTGCCTGCTAGGTTGATATCAGCATGCGCGACAAGCCCTCCGGGGCGGGATGGCACGCATGATCTACACGGCGGAGACGCTGCTGGTCCGCGCCCTGGCCTACGGTGAGCGGCCCCAGGTGCTCAACCGGATCACCGCCGCCGCGGCCGGGTGGGCCCTGCTGAACATGGAAGTGCGCCGTCTCGGCCGGGGGGAGACGTGGACGGGCCACACGGGGGAACACGAGGCGGCGATCGTCCTCCTGGGCGGGCGCTGCGCCGTCACCTCCGACCGGGGGGCCTGGCCGAGCATCGGGCGGCGGCGCGACGTCTTCGGGGGGATGCCCTACGCGCTGTATCTGCCCCGGCGGACGGGCTTTGCCCTGAGCGCCGTGACCGAGCCGCTGGACCTCGCCTACTGCTGGGTGCCCACCGACCAGGACCACCCCGCCCGGCTGGTGACGCCCGCGGACTGCCCGATCGAGGTGCGCGGCGGGGGCACCGCCACGCGCCAGATCAACAGCATTCTCCCGCCGGGGTTCGACTGTCACCGCCTGGTCTGTGTCGAGGTCTACACCCCGGGAGGCAACTGGAGCAGCTATCCGCCCCACAAGCACGACGTCCACCGGGAGGACGAGCAGGGTACCGTCCTGGAGGCCGACCTGGAGGAGATCTACTTCTACAGGTTCGACCGCCCCGGCGCCTTCGCCCTCCAGCGCATCTACACGGCCGATCGGGCGATCGACGCCGTCGTCGTCGCGCAGGACAACGACATCGTCCTGGTGCCGCAAGGCTACCATCCGGTCAGCGCCGCCTACGGCTATGACTGCTATTACCTCAACTTCCTGGCGGGCTCGGCGCAGTCGCTGGCCAATGCCGAGGACCCAGCCCACGCCTGGGTGCGGACGACCTGGAGGGGGACGGATCCCCGCGTCCCTCTCGTCACCTCTGAGATGGAAGAGGGCGCGGCCACCGAACCGGAACGGCGTCGATGACCGATCGCAGCTATGACGTGCTGGCGATCGGGCGCAGCTCGATCGACCTCTACTCGAACGACATCGGCGCGCCGTTCCCTCAGATCGCCTCCTTTGCCGCCTACGTCGGCGGGTCACCCACGAATGTCAGCGTGGGGGTGCGGCGGCTGGGCCTGCGCTCGGCCTTGCTCACCGCGGTCGGCGACGATCCGGTCGGGGACTTCATCGTGCACTTCCTGCGCGGGGAGGGGGTGGAGACGCGGTTCATCCCGACCAAGCCGGGCTACCGCAGCAGCGCCGTCCTGCTGGGGATCGAGCCGCCCGACCGCTTCCCCCTCGTCTTCTACCGCGACAACTGCGCCGACATCCAACTCACCGTCGACGACGTGCGGGCCGCCCCCGTGGCCGAGAGCCGCGCCCTCTTCATCACCGGCACGGGCCTCAGCCGGGACCCCGGCCGCAGCGCCACCCTCTTCGCCGCGGAGCGGGCCAGCGCCGTGGGGACGCCGGTCTTCCTCGACTTCGACCTGCGCCCCGACCTGTGGCACGACCCGCGGGCCTACGGCCTCACCGTGCGCTCGGCGTTGCCGCTGGTAGACGTCGCCGTCGGCACAGAGGCGGAGGTGGCGGCCGCCCTGGGCGGCGGAGACGCAGGCGGA
>JACQGZ010000149.1 GCA_016199305.1 Armatimonadota bacterium
TCCAGAGAAGGTCGCCGTGATTCACCGCGCCGAACGAGCGATGCCGCTCGCCGAGGTGGAGGAACTCGTCCGCGGCGTGGACCTCATCCTCATCGAAGGGTACGGTCAGGAGGCGATCCCAAAGGTCGAGGTACGACGATCCGGCATCGGATTCGACAAGCCGCCACCTGTTGGTCCCCGCATCGCCCTTGTCGCCGATGGCGACGGCGATGCTCTCGCCCTGTCCTTCGAAGACATCCCCGCCCTGGTTGATCGGATCGAAGACCAGATCCTGTTCAACTCATCTCGACCGGCATCGGCCGCAAGGCGGCCATCTCCCTGAGGTGACCATGCAGGCATATCAAGGGAGGAGGTGAGAGAGCTTGCCAGTCCTTTCTGGGGGGGGCGGGGTGACCCGTCGGTACGAGGGATGACGCAAGACCTCTACCCTTCCCTTTCGCCCTTGGGGACAGGGTGAGGGGAGTTCACATGCGGTTGAATGAGGAGGCACAGACACCATGAAGATGCAGATGGTGGGACTTTCGGAGGAGCAGCGGCTCATCTGGCAGACGTGCCGGGAGTTTCTGGACGAGGTGGTCCTCCCCTACATCCGGCAGAACCGGGACCGGGAGTGGCTGGCCCCGCCGCAGGAGCGCACGCCTGTGGAGCTTCTTCACGCCGTAGACCAACTCGGTCTGCGCACCCTGGGCGTTCCAGAGAAGTACGGGGGAATCCGGTTCGACGCCCAGGCCCAGACCTTCGCCATCATCGCCGAAGAGCTGGCGCGCGGAGACTCCGGCTTCGCGGATATCGTGTGCCAGAACTGGAAGGTCTCCGTCCTCCTCAGTGCCTGCGCCCCTCAGCACCTCCAGGCCGAGTGGTTCGACCGCTTTATGGAAGACCCGACCTTCCTGATGGCCCATGCTTTAACCGAGCCCCGCGGAGCCTCCGATCGCTGGCTCCCCTATAACGTCCCCGAGGCCGGGATGCATACAAGAGCTACCTACAAGGATGGGTATTGGATCCTTAACGGCCGCAAGCAGTTCATCAGCAATGGGTACGGCGCAAAGCTGTACGTAGTTTACGCCAACACGAACCCAAACGCGGGCATCATGGACGGGACGAGCAGCTTCCTGGTGCCGCAAGGTACGCCCGGGTTTTTCATCGGCTCGATCCACGAGAAGATGGGCTCGCGCCTGATGAACAACGCCGAGCTGGTCTTCGAGGACTGCCGGATCCCGGAGGACCACCTCCTGGTTAAGGATGTTGCTCTCAGGCAAGCGGGGGTCTACTTCCGCCCGGGGAAGATCCTACAGGCGGCAAAGGCCCTGGGGGTCGGGGTGGCAGCCTTCGAGGACACCGTGACCTATGTCCAGCAGCACGTCCAGGGGGGCCGGCCGCTCATCAAGCACCAGATCGTCGCTGCCGCCCTGGCGGACATGGCCATCAAGCTCGAGACAGTGCGCGCCTTCACCCGCTATGCTGCGCGGGCGCTTGACGAAGGGGCCGAGGATACGGATCAGCTCTGCCTGATGGCCAAGGTCTACTCCTCGGAGGCGGTCTTCGATATTTGCAGGCGAGCTATGGAGCTCCACGGCGGAATGGGGGTGATGCGGGAGGTTGGGATCGAGCGCCACTTCCGTGACGCTGCCATCTTCCTGCACATGGACGGCACCAACGACATTCACCGCTTCAAAATCATCAAGGCTATGTTTGCTGAGACGGCAGGGACGTACGCCGGCCCCGAGTTAGTCACGGTTTCGTAGGCGAAGCTCGGCAAGAGATTTTGTGCTTGTGGCGGTCGACCGGCGGGAATGCCGCCTAAGCCCGGATTTCCGATTTGACCATCTGCTGGAAACCGCAGGAACGCGTCGAACGTCTTTATTGGTGCGGGTTTGGACGCGATGATGACGCTGTGGAGGTGCATACCCACTTAGACGTTCAGAGAAAGCAGCTGGGGGAGGCGCGACCAGGCCGGAGGCCGGGCGCGGGCGGTCTACTGCTGGTCCTGATTTGCCAGCAGTCGCTCCACGGCCTCCTGCCACACCTCCCAGTCCACCACGGCACCCGGGAACCTGCCGACGACCCGGCCGGTCCCGCCGATGAAGAAGGTTTCCGGCAGGCCGGTGATGCCGTACAGCCGGCCCACTCTACCGTCGGGATCACGGAGGTTCGGGTACCCGATCCCCGTCTGGAGAAGGAACCGGCGCGCGTCGGTCTCACGATCGTGGATGTTGATGCCAACGACGGTCACCCCCCTCCCGCCGTAGGTGCGCCAGACGCGCTCCAGCAGAGGCGCCTCGTCTCTGCACGGGAGGCACCACGAGGCCCAGAAGTTCAGCAGCACGATGCGGCCGCGCAGATCCGACAGGGCCAGCATCCCTTCCGGAAAGCGAGGCAGGCGGAACTCAGGTGCAGGAGGCCGCGCCCCCCGCGCCAGCGCCACGCTTACTGCCGGCGGGCCGGGGCGGAGCACGGCACAGCCGAGCAGCGCCACGGCCGCCACGGCCGCGACGACAGTGAGCCGCGCCAGCCTGGCCCACCGGTCACCGGACTGGCTTCCTGCGTTCACACCTTGATGGTCAGGCAGACTCCCGCCGGCCGTCCATCCGTCGCACGCCCGATTTCCCCATACGAGCGGCGGTGGACCTGGAGAATCGGTTATCCGCCTGATGCCTGATCGTGTCGGATGGACCTAGACTTTCCTACGAAGAGCGCCGCGCCCAGTAACAGGAGCAGAGTTGGGGCGGGCCTCGGCGAGACGATGGGAGCGCCGGAGTGAGCCTTCGCAGTCGCATCATGATCCTGGTGGCGATGGGCATGGTGCTCGCCACCGTCCCCTTGGGCGTTGCGGGGATCGGGATGCTCCGCGCGGCCACCGATCGCATCCTGGAGGAGCGCCTGGCGATGGCGCGGGCCACAGCCGAGCATCTCGACCATCTGTTGACCCAGGGGTGGCGGCAACTGGACTACGTCGGCAGGCGCGTCGTTATCGTGGGAGAAGTCGGCGATCCGGCTCGTGTCCCCGCCGTCCTGGCGGCGGCCCCGCAGACACCCCTCTTCTCAGGGATCTTCTTTGCAGACGCCCGTGGGCGTCTAGTGGCCATGGAGCCGGCGGCTGGCGACCTGCGTCCGCCTTCTCCGCTGGTGCTGCGATCGGTTCGGGAAGCCCTCACCAGCGGCCGCCGCGCCACCACCGGGCTCCTCCGTACCGAAAGCGGGGTTCCGGTGGTGATCTTCCTGGTGCCTGCCATCGGACCCACCGGGGCTGTTGTGGGGATCGTGGGAGGGATTGTAAAC
Source organism: Armatimonadota bacterium (assembly GCA_016199305.1). Classification (GTDB taxonomy): domain Bacteria; phylum Sysuimicrobiota; class Sysuimicrobiia; order Sysuimicrobiales; family Humicultoraceae; genus JACQGZ01. Next base: position 3,280 of record JACQGZ010000149.1, read on the forward strand.
CTCACCAGCCCAACCCTCCACTCGTTCATCGCTGGACTGGCCGTTGGCACCAGCGGTCACGCCGCCATCGTCAGCGCGGACGGGACGGTGCTGGCCAGCACCGATTCCTCCGAACTCTTCACGCGCAACGAGCATCCGGAGTTCTTCGCCCGGCTCATCGCCGAGAGGCGGGCCCTGGTGGGCCCGACGGCGGAGCAGCACGGTTCCTCCAACCGGGAGGAGCGCCACATCATGGCCGGTGCTCCAGTCCCGACCGCGCAATGGGGGCTCGCCCTGGGGCAGAACGAGGAGGAGACCTTTGGCCCTGTTCGCCGGTTGCGCGGCCTGGTCATCCTCTTTGAGGTCCTCGTGCTCATGGCCGCCCTGCTCTTCGCCTGGCTGGACACCGGCGCCGTCGCGGCCCCGCTCCGTCTGCTGAAGGAGGCGGCGGAGGGCATCGCGGCCGGGGATCTGCAGCGACGGATCGACGTGCGGCGGGCTGACGAGATTGGAGCGCTGGCACGTAGCTTCGAGACGATGCAGGCGCAACTGCTCCGTTCCCTCGAGGAAATCCAGCGGCGTAGCCGTGCCTTTCAATCGCTCTTCGAGATCGGCACCGAAGTGCTCAGCCTGCAGGACCGTGATGCCGTCCTGCAGTCCGTAGCGGTCCGGACCGTGTCCCTCCTGCAGGCCGATGTCGCCTGTGTGTGCCTGCTCGATGACTCAGGGAAGACAGCGCGGGTGAGCGCCTCGGCCGGAGCGGCGGGGGCGGTGCTCCAGCACCAGCATCCGGTTTCTGTTGCCCCGGGAGATGTCGCGCTGGGGGTCCTGGACTGTCCCAACCTGGCAAAACAGTATCGCACCGCCCACCTGGCGTCGCCTCTGACGATCGGTGGTCGGACCGTGGGTGCCCTCTGTGCCGGCACCCAGACGACGCGTACCTTCTCGACTGAAGACCGGGAGGTGCTGCGTGGGTTGGCCAACCTCGCGGCGATTGCGGTGGAGAACGCTCGTCTCCAGGAGCGCGTGCAGTCGGTGGCCGTGCTGGAAGAGCGGGAGCGGATCGCCCGTGAGATGCACGACGGCGTGGGTCAGGTGCTGGGCTACGTCAACACCAAGGCCCAGGCGCTGAAGGCGCTGCTCGATTCCGAGAAGATCGCTGAGGCGCGGGCGCAGCTCGCGCAACTGGAACAGGCGGCGCGCGAGCTCTACGCCGACCTTCGCGAAGCCATCCTGGGTCTCCGGACGACGACCTTGTCGGACCGCGGACTGATGCCGGCACTGCAGGAGTACGTGCGCCGGTTCAGTGAGCTGAGCGGGGTGGTCACAGCGCTCACTGTCGAGGGGGACCCATCTCGCTACGTGCTCAGCCCCACCAGCGAACTCCATCTGATCCGTATCATCCAGGAAGCCCTCACCAACGTACGGAAGCACTCGATGGCCAGGAGGGCGTGGGTCCGGTTTGCCGAACGGGACGAGGTCGTGACGATTGCGGTGGAAGACGACGGGCTGGGGTTCGATCCTACCCGTCTCCAGGCGGGAGTCTGGCCGAAGTTCGGTCTGCAGATGATGCGGGAACGGGCGGAGGTGATCGGAGGCACCCTTTCCATCCGCTCCCGGGACGGCTCGGGGACGGAGGTCCTGGTGCGGCTCCCGTTGCAACAGGGGAGGATGGTCGATGCGCGTCCTGCTGGCGGATGATCACCCGCTGTTCCGTGATGGCGTGCGCAGCCTGCTGGAAGCGCGTGGGGTGGAGGTCGTCGGGGAAGCCCGCGACGGCCAGGAAGCTCTGGAGGCCGCGCTGCGCCTCCGGCCTGACGTGATCCTGATGGACATCACCATGCCCCGGATGGACGGGCTGGAGGCCACGCGCCTGATCAAGGTCCGGCTGCCGGAGGTCAAGATCGTCATCCTCACCGTCTCCGACGAAGACCGGATGTTGTTTGAAGCGATCAAGAGCGGCGCCCAGGGCTACCTGCTGAAGGATCTGCAGGCGGACGAGTTCTTCAGCCTCCTCAGCGGCATCGAACGAGGCGAGACGCCGATCTCCCGGGGGCTGGCCGGCCGGATCCTGGAGGAGTTCGCCCGGCGCCGGCCGGATCGGCCCGAACCGGGCGCGCCAGCTGGGCTGACCGACCGCGAGCAGGAGGTCCTGACCTGCGTGAGCAGCGGCGCCTCCAACCGGGAGGTGGCGGCCACCCTGCACATCTCCGAGAACACCGTGAAGTTTCACATGAAGAACATCCTGGACAAGCTGCACCTCCACAACCGCGCCGAGGTCGTGGCCTACGCCGCACGCAAAGGATGGCTGCCGTCGGAGAAGGACTGCTGAGGGACGTTCGTAATCTCGCCTGAACCGAGACTCACCCCCAGGGCACATGCCTTCGGAGCGACGCGCCCAGACCTCCGGCACTGTCTAGGTCTACCCGGACGGGCAGGCTAGGCGTTCCTTCCTCCCCCGCCGGGTGCCTGACAAGACTACTCCCCTGTGTGTTGTGGGCTGCGTTCCTGGAGCCCTACGGTTTCAGTTGGAAGGCCCAATGCGTGGTGAAAGGCGCGTATCCCAAGCGGAGGTGTTCGAGATGAAGGAGGTAGCCCTGATAGTTGCGGCAGTGTTGGTGAGCGCCACCGTAGTCTGGGCCACGGGCGATCTGAGCCGGCAGACACCCCTCGAACTCAAGGTCCTCCTGGGTTCGAGGGATGCCGAGATGGTCATCCTCCCCAAGACCTGGAACCTGGAGACGGGGAAGCTCTACAAGGTCATGCTGGTCAATGAAGGCAAGGTCAAGCACGAGTGGGTGGCTCCCGAGTTCACGCTGACGATCTGGACGCGCAAGGTGGAGACTGCCGGCGTCGAGGTTAAGGGAGTCATCAATGAAATCGAGCTGCTGCCTGGCGCGAAAGCCGACTGGTACTTCGTCCCCATCCGCACCGGCGAGTTTGAGATGGCCTGCGAGATCGAGGGCCATAAGGAAGCCGGCATGGTGGGGAGAATCATCGTGAAGTAGGATTTGGCCGCCCCTGGGGAGATCCCCCACAGGGCGAGGGTTTGATCTGTTCGGAAGCGAGAGAATCTCGTCATGAGCGCAGGCCCGACCTACCCGTCGAGGTAGGTCGGGCCTGCGCTCTTCCCGGCTGTCGGGTGGGCCGAAGGACTACTCCCCAGTGTGTTGTGAACTGGGCGCCCCGGGCCCTACGGTCGAAGGTGAGGGAAGACTGGCGGTGGCGAGGTGCGATCATGGAACGGCGGCGTGACGGCATCGTCTACTACGCGCTCGTCGTTGCGATCATTGCGCTGATCATCAGCCTCGTGGCCTATGTCGGGCGGGAGAACCCGGAGGTCACTTCGGCCCCCCGATCGCCAACGACGATGACGCTCTCCATGGTGGTCGCTACCTTCAGCGGGCAGGGGGTGGCCGCGCACCGCTGGCACCCCACGATGCTCGTGGTGCGCCAGGGGGATACCGTCGATCTGGCGGTAGCCAACCCTGATGAGTTCAGCCATCAGTTGGAGATCACGGGCTACAACCTGAAGACGAAGAAGCTCACCCCCGGCAGCAGCGATCGGTTGCAGTTCGTGGCTGATCAGGCGGGCATCTTTGTCTTTCAGTGCGCCTTGCCGCACGACCCGGCCTGGCGTCACTGCACGCCTGACCACGAGCTGATGCGTGGCTACCTGATCGTGACGGAGTAGGAGGAGGAGACGGCGATGGACGGACCCAGGTCGGTGCTGAGGTCAGTCTGGGCCGGAGCCGCGCTCATCATCGCCCTCGTCGCCATCGCGCTGAGCCTGCTGACGCTGGCCGCCCCGCCGACCCCGGCCCGCCCCCTGGCCACTCCGGTGCCCGTGACCATCGACCTCTCTATGCTGATCACGGGACGAGGGGCCATCGGGGGACCCGCGCTGGAGCACCTCTTCAATCCGGAGATGCTGGTGGTGCGGCGGGGAGACACCGTGCGCCTTCGGGTGACCAATGGCACGCACTTCCGGCACGGCATCGAGATCGTCGGCTACGGCGTCCGCACCGGCGCCTTGACGGGCGGCACGCAGAGCTCCGAACTCCTCACCTTCACCGCGGACAAGCCCGGGATCTTCGAGTACCGGTGCTACCTGCCCTACGATCCCGCCACCTCAACATGCGCACCCGATCACGACAAGATGGTCGGCCATCTGGTGGTCGTCGAGCCTGGGGGCAGGTGATTGACCGCATGATTGGGCATCTGCTCGTCGCCGGACCCGGGTCACGGCGATCCAGAGGCCGCAGGGGCGTCGTGTGAAGATCTCGCGGCGGAGGTTCATCAAGGTCCTGGCGGCTACGGGTGCAGCCGCAACCCTTCCCTCTGTGACGAAGCTGGCGGAGTCGTGGGCGGCGGGTGACAAGCGTGCCGTCGGGCAGGGGACGCTGACCCGGCAGTGGGCCATGGTCATTGACCTGCGGAAGTGCGAGGGGTGCACGACCATCGACAAGCCCCCGCAGTGCGTGGAGGCGTGCAACCGGGCCCACTACCTCCCCGAGGGGCAGCAGTGGATCCGCGTTGTCGTTGAACGGGACCAGCGGGGCTCTTTCTTCCGACCGATCCCCTGCATGCAATGCGAGAACGCGCCGTGCGTGCAGGTCTGTCCGGTGGGCGCCACCTACCGCAACGCCAGCGGCGTCGTCCTGGTCGACAACAACCGCTGCATCGGGTGCCGGCTGTGCATGGCTGCCTGCCCCTACGACGTACGTGTCTTCAACTGGGTCCGGCCCCCCACCCCGCCTGAGGCCGCCCTGGTCAGGTACTCGCCGGAGTTTCCCGTGCCCCATCGGAAGGGCACGGTCTCTAAGTGCATGCTGTGCGCCCACCGAACGGCCCATGGCGAACTGCCGGCGTGCGCGGCCGGGTGCCCCATGAAGGCCATCTACCTGGGCGACCTCACCACTGACGTGGCGACAAACGGCGATGAGGTGCTGCAGCTCTCCACCTTCCTGAGCGAGAACCACGCCTACCGGTACAGGGGCGACCTGGGCACTCGCCCGCGCGTGTACTACATCCCCGGGCACGGGGAGGCCTTCGGCCGGAGGCCAGGGGCATGAGCGAGGCCCGCCGCCTGGAGGCGCAGCTGCTCGGTGTGCTGGCCCGGCCGCCGCGCTGGTACCCATTCATTGTGACCCTGCTTGCCGGCGTCGTCGCCTGGGCCTTCTACGCCTGGACTGTGCAGTACCGCATCGGCCTCGGCGTGACGGGAATGCACAACCGCGTTCCGTGGGGCCTGTACATCATCAACTTCGTCTTCCTCATCGGCATCAGCCATGCCGGCACGCTGGTCTCCGCCATCCTGCGCATCACCGCCGCAGAATGGCGCCGGCCGATCACGCGCATGGCCGAGGTCATCACGGTCGTGGCGCTCATGACGGGCGCGCTCATGGTCATGGTGGACATGGGACGGCCGGACCGCCTGTTGTACCTGCTGCGCTACGGGTTCGGCCATCTCAGCTCGCCGATCCTGTGGGACGTCCTCTCCGTCGCCACCTACCTCACGGGGAGCCTGATCTACCTGTACATCCCGCTGATTCCCGACCTGGCGATGCTGCGCGACCGGCTGGGCCCGAAGGTGCCAGGGTGGCAACAGTGGCTCTATCGCACGCTGGCCATGGGCTGGCGCGGAACGCCGCGCCAGCGGGCGCGGCTGGAGCGGGCGCTCACGGTGATGGCGCTGCTCATCATCCCCATCGCCGTGTCGGTCCACACTGTTGTCTCGTTTGTCTTCAGCATGACGCTGCGGGTCGGCTGGCACAGCAGCATCTTCGGCCCCTACTTCGTGGTCGGTGCGATCTTCTCGGGGATCGCCGGCATCATCACGGCCATGGCCGTGTTTCGCCGGATCTACCGGCTGGAGGCGTGGATCACGGAGGAGCACTTCCAGAAACTCGGGTGGCTGCTCCTCGCGCTGAACCTGATCTACCTCTACTTCACCTTCTCCGAGTACCTGACGATGGGCTATCAGCCAGACGATGCGGAGGCGGCCCTCCTGCGGCTGCTCTTCATCGGTCCGTACGGAAAGATCTTCTGGCCCATGGTCCTCGGCGGGCTGGTCGCCCCGGCCCTGCTGGTCATGGTCCCATCCGTCCCCGCCCTGCGCAGCCTCCGCACGGTGCCCGTCCTCCGGCCGGTGCCGATAGCCCTGACGGCCGCCGGCCTCCTCACCACTGTCCTTCTTGCCCGGGGTATGCCCCAGGCCGCGATCCTGCCTGCCTGGCTGGCGTCCTGGGAGACTCTCCGCTGGCCCCTGCTCGGTCTCGGTGCGCTCCTGATCCTGAGCCTGGTGCCGGTCCTGCAGGCGCGGCGGGTCGCCAGCCTCGTCACCGCGTCCGTCCTGGTCAACATCGGCATGTGGTTGAAGCGCTACCTGATCGTCGTCCCGTCCCTCGCGGTGGCCCAAACCCCCTTTGGGGCCATCACCTACCGGCCGACCTGGGTGGAGTACTCGATCATCGGGGGGACGTTTGCCGGCTTCGCCTTGCTCTACCTGGTCTTCTCGCGGCTCTTCCCGATAGTCTCGCTCTGGGAGGTGCGGGAGGCCGAGGACAGTGCGATACGCGAGCCAGCGGACGTGGGCACGCGGCCCTACGTTGCACCGGCTGGAGGCAGAACATGAAGAGAGCGCCGCTGATGGTGGTGGCCGCCGGTGCGATGGCGCTCGTGCTGAGCTTGCTGGTACTTCCGGCGCGAGCGCTGGAGCGCGTTCGCGTGGTCGTCAGCGAGCGCGGCTTCGACCCGCCGGTGGTCGAGGTCACTGAGGGGGAACTCGTCGAGATCACCTTCGTCTATGGCGACAGTCACCTCCCGCAAGACAACCCGCACGTGATCTTCATCGAGGGACTCCGCCTTGAGTCACCCCAGATCAGCCGCGCGCGCCCTGAGGTGGCGGTGCGCTTCACCGCGGAGCAGAGCGGCCGGCTGCTGTTCAAGTGTACCGCGTACTGTACAGGCCACGACCGGTTGCAGGCCGGCTACCTCAGCGTGCGCCCGGCCTCGGCGGCCGGGCCGGTGCCGGCGGTGGCCACGGTCCTGCAGTTGCTGGCCGCCCCGCCCGATGTTCCGGGGGCGAAGGCGGCGCTGCGCGCGCAACTTTCGTCCGATGATGGGCAGCCGGTGGAGGGAGTCCTCGTCCGCTTCGAGCAGCAGGCAGCGCTCGTGAAGACGGGTTGGGCCCCGGTCGGCAGCGCGCGGACGGACCCGCGCGGGGTCGCGCTCATCGAATACGCGCCGTTCGGGGACGCTCTGCGGGTGCCGGCCCGCGCGGTCTTCGAGGGCAATGTCCGGTACCAACCGGCAGAAGCGCGGGCCGTGCTGGACCTGCCCGCCCTCCCGTCGTGGTGGGCACCGGTCGCGGAGGTGCGCGTTCCGGTCGTCGGCACCTGGCTGCTCTGGCTTGTCGTGTCGGCTGTCTGGCTGACCTTCGCGTATGTGGCTTATCAGGTGTTCACTCTGCCCGAACCCCGGGCGGCGGCGCCGGAGCTTCGGCGCCGTCCGCCACGCTGAGAAGGAGGCGAGATCCATCATGTGGAGGATTCTGACGCGGTTGGGGAGTGTGCTCGTGCTCGTCCCGGCCATCCTGGCTGTCTCCCTGCACCCGGGCGGCATTAAGGCGGCATCCGCCCCCCTGAAGGTGGAGGTTCAGATGGTCGCCCACTTGGCCGGGTGCGTGGACCGGAATCTGGTCATGCGGGGCGACCAGGTCATCTGGCTGATTAAGGTATTTGATCCCGGAGGGCAAGAGATCACGGCCGGCCTGGATGTGACCGTCCGCGCCGGCACGCTTCAGGTGAAAGCCATAGGGTATGTACCCCAGACGAAGTTTTGGGCCGTCCCGCTTTCCATCGTCTGGGATATGCCGACAGGCAGCCTTCCCTGGTACGTCACGGTTCGGGACCCGCAGGGTAACGTCGTCGAGTGGCGGCCGCCCACATACACGGTCAACCGAGTGCTGACCATCATCCCAGGCCCACTCAAGGTGGGTGCCCAGGTGGTCGATCCCGTTTCGGGCAATCCTGTTGCGGAGGCCAGACCCGGCACGGTCCTACGCATCACCGCATCGGTCAGCCGTCCCGTTCGCGGTGACCTCTATCCTTACGGGAAGCCCGACCGCGAATTGACCGGGGTCGGGTTGACGCAGACCAAAGGCGCCCCGCTCACCCAGGATGTGACTGTCCGCGCGACCGTCGGCCAGGGGGCCTTCGTGCAGGGGACGCAGACCTTCTCTGGCGGGGTGCTGGCGACGGTTCCGGTGACCTACGACCTGGCCAGGGAGATCTGGCGGGCGTCATTTGCCATCCCCGCGGGCGCCGCACCCGGCGCGTACACGGTTGCCGTCGTCGCAAAGGACAAGTACGACAACACCGGTGTGGGCCTGAGCGCAGCGATCACGCTGCGCCGTTAGGCATCCTGGGAGGTGACTTCTGTGAGACGAAAGTTGATAAGGTCTTGGGTTGTACTGCTGCTCGGAGTCGTCGCGGCAACTGCCGCGTTGATGCCGGCAGCGGCCCAGCCCGCCGTCGCGGAGACGAGCGAGGCGACCATCGCCCTGGCTCCGACTCAGGGGACGGTGGGTACGCCGGTGATCGTTGCTGGCCGGGGGTTCCCGGCGGGGCGGACTATTACGCTGGTCTGGGAAACTGCGCGTGCTGTAGTCGTCGCCGAGGGCAACCTGTACGGCGGGCGCAAGATCGAGCCGGCGGCGCTGCCGCTGGCTCAGGTCCTCGTCCGGCCCGACGGCACGTTCTCCTCGCGGCTGGCCATTCCCCGGGATTATGGCGGGGTGCGGAACATCATCGTGCGCCTGGATGGGACGGAGGCCGCGCGGGCGGGATTCCGCCTGTGGCCGAGTCTGAGGATCTCCACGACGAAAGGGCCTGTCGGCACGCCCATCCGCCTGCGTGGCGAGGGCTTCGGCCTAGGCACCACCGATAGCCAGTTCCACGTGATCTACGACAACCGCTATATGGGAGTCTTTTCCGCCGCGGCCACACACGGCACTGTCGACTTCACGATCTACGCCGCGGGAGACCCGGGGCTGCACCGCATCGACGTCTACCCGAACTTCTACGGGCCGGCCTACCTGAACAACCACGACGGCTTCAAGGAATACGCTGAGGTCCCTCGATGGGGCTGGAACTTCACGGTAGCGCCCGGCCGGGCCCTGTTGAGCGGTCCAGCCGCGAGCGGACGCTTCGTCAGCGGCCGCGTCACGGGCCCTGTCCCCGCGCTTCCCGACGGGCCGCCGCTGACAGTCTCGCCGGCACAGGGGCCGGTGGGCACCCGTGTGCGCGTCACGGCAGGCAGCTTTCGGCCGGGGGAGCGCGTCGAACTCGTCTGGCAGTCCCTCACTGGCGCGTACATTCAGGAGGGCGGCTTCAAGTTCGTGGACACAGTGCTGGCGACCGCCGCGGCGGGCCCGGACGGGCGGGTGACTTTCACGACGGTCGTACCGGCCGACGCCGGTGGGTGGCATCCTATTCTGGCCCGGGCTCCCTCCCAGACTGCGGTCGGGCGGTTCGGGCTCGTGCGAGCGGTCACAGTGGGTCCATTGTCTGGTCCCCCGGGCACGCAGATCCATATCCGGATCACAGGTGCCGGCTGGCGGTCGTGGGAAAACACGGCGGCGGTCACGTGGGACAACGGCTACACCGGCTATGCCTGTGCCCTCGGCCCCGAGAAGGGCACGATCAACATCTACCTGACCGCTGTGGGTGCGCCCGGACGCCGCGTGATCGGGATCTGGCCGGCCATCTTTCGGGGCCCGCTTAGCGTCAACTATGGTGGGAGCCAGCCGGAGAACCAGCGCCTGGCGTTTCTGACGCCTCAGGACCTTCCCGAGAGCGTCGAGCCCCTCACATTCGTCTTCGACCTGATGGCCGGAGAGGCCAGCCCTTAGGCTCGGTTGACAGCCCGCCCTCCGAAGCGGACCGGCCTCCTTGCCTGATTGCCCCTCGGAGGGCGGGCGTCCTTGCCCGTAACACCATCTACGATGAGAGGAAGAGCGTCCAGCGATGAGAGGAAGAGCTTCCAGCCCGTAGCACGCCGGGGCCGGCCCGGTTTGCAGCATAAGGTGTGGTGCGGAGGA
>JACQGZ010000157.1 GCA_016199305.1 Armatimonadota bacterium
GTGTGCGGCTGGTCCGGGTCCGACACGCCGTGGAGGTGCGAGACCGCAAAGATGGCCATGCCGGCCACCGTCAGCAGCAGCAGCCGTGCGAGCACATACTGCGCACCCATACCTAATCCAATTCTAGCACCCCGCCGGCAGCGCTCTCGCCGTCGCGGACTCCTTCACATCCACCGCTCCCGACCGCGGTAGAAGACGGCGGGAGCGTCGGGGTGGCGGCGGCGGAACTCCCTGTAGGCCCTCAGGAGACGCCGATATCGCCGGTCCGATGAGCGCATCGGCCGGTGCGGGATGTCGATCAAGAACTTCTCCGCCTTCCACATGTTGCGGGGAGAGAACCGCCAATCGTAGTCGGTGAGCGTGCGGAGGTCCACCAGCTGGTAACCCTGGAGTCGACCCGTGAAATCGACATATGGGTCGAAGTAACTCCAGGCGAGATCCCGGAGCGACCGGAAGACGGGACGGCGGCCGTGGAGTCCCGCGTCGCGCGACCGGGCCACCGACCCCCACCGGCCGCGGCGGCGGAAGACGAAGATCACGTGGTCCAGGTTGTCCTGGGAGTCGAGACTCAACACCAGGGGTGGATAGCCGTGCTGCTCGAGGATCACCGTCGCGGCCAGCGCCCCCTCCAGGCAGTGCGCCTCACCGTGGCGGATGACCTCTCGGAAGGACCGTTGGGTCTCGCCGCCCTTCTCGCGATTGTAGGGCAGGCTGCGCAGGAATCGCTGCACCTGTTCCGGCGTCCGGTGCCGCTGGATCAGCTCCCATTCTCGGCGCGTGAAGGCGGTTCGGGGAGGCGAGGACACGCCACGATCCCGGATGGTCACACCGCGTCGGAAAAGCTTCATGGGCCACATTCCTTGTGTTTGAAACGGCGAAAACCCTTCCCCCGCGGCAGGCCGGAGCATGATTCGCCGTGGCAGCGATGGGGGAAAATGCCGGAGAAGCCCTGTTTATCCTGCTGCTCTGGCTGATCCTGTGATCGAGAGCGCCTCACCTTCGTTCAGCACGTCATCCACGAAGGAGAGAAACTGCTTGACGTCGAGCGGCTTGGTCAGGTAGGCCTGGGCCCCTGGCGTTTGGACGCCTACAACGACGAGCTTCACGTTTGACAATTCCCCTCCGACAGGGGACGATTGAGGGGCTCACGAACGGTTAGGCGAAACCAATTCGAGAGGTGGGCTTTACGATGGCGAGAGGTACGGTCAAGTGGTTCAATCCCGAAAAAGGGTACGGCTTTATCACTCCCGATGATGGAGGGAAGGACCTCTTCGTCCACCACAGCGCAATTCAGGCGGAAGGATTCCGGAGCCTGAATGAAGGAGAGAAGGTCGAATTCGAGGTCACGCAGGGCCAGAAGGGTCCGCAGGCCGTCAACGTAAAAGTCGTGTAGTCAGGCGCCCGCCGCCGGCTGTCCTCGGCGGCCAAGCCATCTGCGAAGGTCCTTCACCCATATCTCCTGGTCCATTCAGCGGGAGGAGTGTCGATATTGAACGAACATCGTCTGTACGCACAGGAACTGCGCCGCCGACTCCCCGCCCACTATTTCCAGCCGGTGCCGCATCGGGCGCTGTGGGTGATCCCGTATGCGGCGGTCGTCGTCGCGGGCACGATCGCCATCGTGGTCGGCGATCTGCCGCTGCTCGGCCGGATCGGCGTGTCGCTGATCATCGGGATGGCGTTCGGCTCGCTCGGGTTCCTCGGCCACGAGATCCTCCACGGCGGTGTGCTCAGGTGGGCATGGGCGCGTGATCTGCTCGGCGGCTTCTGTATGCTGCCGGCGGCGATCGCGCCGATGCTGTGGCGCCGCTGGCACAACGTGGAGCATCATGGAAACACCCAGCTGCAGGGGGAGGATCCCGATGTCTCCGCCACGCTGGAGCAATATCACCAGCGTCCGGCGCTGCGTATCCTCTACCGCCTCGTGCCCGTCAAGAGCATCCTCTTCTTTGCGGTGCTCGCGGTGTGGCTCAGCTTCCACGCCGTGATCGTGCTGATTCACACCCTCCCCCGCCTGGGCCGGCGCGCCCGCCTTCGTCTGGGGATCGAGACCATGATCCCGCTGCTCTTGTGGATCGGGTTGGCGATCGGGTTGGGCTGGCGGCATTTCCCGTTCTTCTACGTGATTCCGGTGCTCATCGGCAACTTCGTGCTGATGGCCTACATCGCGACCAACCACATGCTCAATCCCCTGCTGGAAGATGATGATCCGCTGGCGGGGTCGCTGACGGTCACGGTGCCGAAGGTGCTCGATATCCTGCACTCAAACTTCAGTCATCACACCGAGCACCACATCTTCCCGGCCATGAGCACGAAGTACGTGCCGCACGTCAAGCGGCTGCTCCAGGAACTCTGGCCCGACCGGTACCATGTGATGCCGCTGTGGCAGGCGCTGCTCACGCTGTGGCGGACGCCCCGTCTCTATCTGGATAACGTGCGCCTCGTCGACCCTCACTCCGGGGCCACATACGGCGTGCTCGGGCACGGGCTCGATCCGGACGGGATCGCTTCGGCGACCTAGGGGACGGCGGCGAAGGCCTTGATGAACTTTTCGGCGCGAGGATTCGAGCGCAGCGGCTCGCGGTAGGCGTAGCGCAGCAGGGCCTCGACGGCCGCTCCCCGGAAGGTCAGGAGAGCCGATGCCGGAGAGTCTGTCGGGACGACCGTTCCGTCCAGCGCATCCGAAGATTCCCGGAGCCGCCGCCGCAGGGCCTCGACGAAGACTGGCGATCCCGGGATCGTGAGCCGTTGCAGGCGCGGGGACGGATGCCCGTTCCCCCGCTTGCGTCCGCCGAAGGGCGCATGGCGCATCTGGCCTTCCAGCAATCCCCGGACGAAGTGAGGCAGCGCCTCGGGCGGGATGTAATCCACGGGCAGGGCGGCCTCGCTCGGGTCGGTGGTCACGCCCCAATGGATCACCGCTTCGCCCAGGTCGTGTTCGCGGATATACACCTGATGGCCGTCGCGACTGCTGTAGCAGAACTCGTAGCTGGCGTGGGTCCGGAGCAGATCCCGGCCCAACGTCTGCACGAACTCGAGGTCGTCGGGGTCGAGTGACAGCACCACGGTGTGCGGCGCCGCCCGGTGGTAGGCGCGGCCGGCCGCCGTGATAAACCCCAGCCAGTACATCGGGATGGCCAGCGTGTGGCCGGAAGGCGTTTTCGCCAGGTCGAACGGCGTCGGCAGGGTGGTGTTCGCCCGCGCGCGGAGGAACTGCTGCACCGTCACCCCGGAGATCTCATGGCGCGCGCCGATCTGCCGGGGTGA
>JACQGZ010000152.1 GCA_016199305.1 Armatimonadota bacterium
ACCTTCCAGCCCAGGGCCATCAGCCGGTCGTGGCGCACCCGCGGCAACGTTGCCCGCAGCCAGACGAAGAAGAAGACGCCGAGGGCGATCTTGACGGCCACCCAGCCCGGCGGCGGCAGCCACCCCCCGATCAACGGGGGCCCGTGCCATCCGCCTAGGAAGAGCGTGGCCGCCAGCGCCGACATCGTCATCACCGACATGTACTCGGCGATGAAGAACATGCCGAACTTGAACCCGCCGTATTCGGTCTGGTACCCGGCGATCAATTCCTGCTCCGCCTCCGGCAGATCGAACGGCGCGCGGTTGGTCTCGGCGACCGCGGCGATGAGAAACAGGATCAGCGCCACCGTGCCATAAGGAAAGCGGAACACAAACCAGAGCCCCTGCTGCGCCTCGACGATCCGCACCAGGCTCAGGGAGCCGGCGAGCAACACCGCCGTGATCACGGCCAGGCTCAGGGCGAGTTCATAGGAGATCAGCTGCGCGCTACTGCGCAGCGACCCCAGCAGCGAGTATTTGTTGTTGACGGCCCACCCGCCCAGGATGATGCCGTAGATGCCGATGCTGGACGCCGCCAGCACCAGCAGAATGCCGACGTTGACGTCGGCCAGGTACAGCGGCACCGTGCGCCCGAAGAGCCGCACCTCCGGCCCGAAGGGGATGACGGCATAGACGAAGAGGGCGGTGACCATCGAGATGGCAGGCGCGATCCAGTAGATCACCCGATCGGCCCCGGCGGGCATGAAACTCTCCTTGAAGATCATCTTGATGCCGTCCGCCAGCGGCTGCAGCAGGCCGAACGGCCCGACGCGGTTGGGCCCGATGCGCAGCTGGAAGCGCCCGAGCAGGCGGCGCTCCAGCAGGGTGATGTAGGCCGTCGCCGTCAGCAGCACGAACAGCAGGATGGCGCTCTTGATTGCGGCCTCGGCCACCAGCGCGGTCACGACGGCGCCTCAGAGGCACGTGACGCCCCGGCGGCGGTGCCGACGTCGGCCCCGCCCTCGAGCGGGTGGAGCGAGACCGCGACCAGCGGCGTCTCCCAGGAGAGCAGCCGGTTGACCGGCGCGGCGTCGTCGCTGCGCGGCACGTAGACGATCCCCCGCGGGACGCTGTCCGTCACCCGCACGCGCAGCACCAGCCGTCCCTGCGCGGAGGTCACGTCCGCGAGGGTGCCCTCGCCCGCCTTTCGGGACGCGGCCTCGTCGGGGTGAAGCCAGACCTGCGGGGCGCCGGCCAGGGCGGCGATCGCCGGAGAGCGGCCGGTCATACTGCCCCGGTCGAACAGCACGTCCCCGGTCAGCAGGACCAGATCGCCGGGCCGGTCCGGCAGCGCGCCGTCGGCGGGCCACGGCCCCGCGAGGGGTGAAGGGCTGAGCACGGCGCCTTCGGCGAGCCCGGGGATCACCGCGGCGGCGTCCTCAAAGATCTCCTGCCACGTCCGATAGGACCACTCGACGCCCATCCGCCTGGCCAGATCCGCCAGCACCTGCGCGTCGCTCCGCGCCTCGCCGGGCCCGCGCACCGCGGCCTGAATCCGCTGGACCCGCCCCTCCAGATTGCAGACCGTGCCGTCCTTCTCCGCATACGTCAGCGCCGGGAGGACGACGTCGGCCTGCCGCGCCGTCTCTGTGAGGAAGAGGTCGTGCACCACCACGAACGGCGTCCCCTCGCGCGCCGCTGTCCAGGCGGCCCGGTCCGGAACGTCGGTGGCCGGATCCGCGCCGAGGACGGAGAGGAGGTCGAGCGCGCCCGCGGCCGCCTGCCGGACGATCTGCGGCGCGGTCCACCCACCCGGACCGGGCAGCAGGCCCATCAGACCCGCGCCCACGGCGTTGCCCTTGCCCCGCATGATGTGCACCAGGCAGCCGGCCGCCTGGAGTCGCTGTGCCGCGTGGAGGATGCCGGCCCCCGCCGCGCCCTCCAGCGCGCTGCGGCCCAGGAAGATCATGGGCCGGGCCGCGGTGCGCAGCCGCTCGATCAGATCCCGCACGACAGCCGCATCGACGCCAGCCCGCTCCAGCAGCGCTCCATCCACGGAGCGACCTTCCACCCCGTGCGCCAACTGCGACAGCACGGCCCCCTCGGCGCCGGGCGCGTGTGTCAGGCTACCGGTGAGGTAGGGCTCGATCTCCAGCCGTTTGGGATGGACGGCATAGAGGGAGGCGCCCCGATCCACGGCCCGTTTGATCCGTAGCCAGGCGATCGGATACTCCTCGGTGATGTCGCAGCCCACCAGGAGGAGCAGGC
>JACQGZ010000153.1 GCA_016199305.1 Armatimonadota bacterium
CTGGAGCGGGAGATGGGACTTGAACCCACGGCCTTCTCCTTGGCAAGGAGACGCTCTACCTCTGAGCTACTCCCGCCCGCTGAACTCAATTATAGCGGAGGCGCTTTCCCCGCCGCAATCGAACCGGTCCCGCGGCTCCGACGCGATCCGCGCACCGAGAGAGGTGTGCTCGCCGAAACGAGAGCAGGAACGCCCGCGCGCCTGACGGAACGAGTTCGCACACCGATGGCGACAGTGTGTCTCGATCCCGGCCACGGCGGGCGCGACGCCGGCGCGGTGCGGGACGGGCTCGAGGAGAAACGGATCGCGCTGGAGGTGGCGCTGGCCGCCCGCGCGGCCCTGAGGCCCGCGCATCGGGTGGTCCTCACCCGCGACGGCGACATCACCCTCCCGCTGGTGGAGCGGCGCGGCATCGCGGAGACGGCCCGGGCCGACCTCTTTGTCTCCATCCACGTGAACGCCAGCACCGGAAGCCGTGCCCGGGGCGTGGAGGTCTTCGTGCGCCGGCCGTCCGATCCGGCGAGCCTCATCCTTGCCGCGGCGGTGTTGCAGGAGATCATCCGGCAGTGGCCGGACCGCCGGAATCGCGGCATCAAGCCGGCCAGCCTGGGGGTGCTGCGTCAGCGGAGACCGGCAGTGCTGGTGGAGTGCTTCTTTCTCTCCCACCCCGCCGAGCGCGCGCTGCTGGGCGGGGCGGAGGTGCGGGCCGCGCTGGGGCGGGCCATCGCCCGGGGATGCGAGGCCTTCCTGCGGCGGCCCGCGCTCAGCGCGCGGGCGCGCGCCGTCCGCGCAGAAGCAAATAGAGGAAGAACGGGGCGCCGAGCAGCGCGGTCACCACGCCCACGGGGATCTCGGCCGGTGTGATCGCCGTGCGTGCGATCAGATCGGCCAGGATCAGGATGACGGCGCCGGCGAGGGCCGCGGCCGGTAACAGCACGCGGTGGTCGGGACCGACCACCAGCCGCATCAGGTGGGGGACGACCAGCCCGACGAACCCGATCAGCCCGCTGGTCGCCACGGCGGCCGCCGCCATGAGTGATCCGCACACCAGCAGAATGCGCTTCACGCGGGGGACATCGACCCCGAGCTGCAGCGCGCCCTCCTCTCCGACCTGCAACACGTTGAGATCGCGCCCGTAGAGCCAGGCCAGAGCCAGACCGCCCAGCGCATAAGGGGCGGCGAGGGCGATGTGCGCCCAGGTTCGCCCGGCGAATCCTCCCATCACCCAGAAGATCACGCGCTGCAGGCTCTCCCCGCCGGCGAGCTGCAGCAGGGAGATGACCGCGGCGAGGAAGGCGCCGACCGCAATCCCCGCCAGCAGCAGATCCTCCACCGGCACGTCCGTCCCGCGTCGGGCCAGGCGGTAGACCCCATAGGAGACCGCCAGCGCCCCCAGGAATGCCGCCACGGGAACCGCCCCCACCGCGCCGAGCCCGCCCAGACCGGCTTCGGCGCCCCGCACGATCGCCACGGTGGCGCCGAGAGCCGCGCCCGCCGAGACTCCGATCAGATAAGGATCGGCGAGCGGGTTGCGAAAGATTCCCTGGAAGACGACTCCGGCTCCGGCCAACCCCAGCCCGACCAGGGCGGCCAGGGCCACGCGGGGCAGGCGCAGCGCCAGGATGATCGTGGCCGCCTCCGGAGGCCAGGTGGGCTCGATCGGCACCCCCGCCGCGCGCAGCAGCACCGCCGCCACGGTGCGCGGGGCGAGGGGCACCGAGCCCGCGGCGATGGCCAGCGCCGCCACGATCGGCAGGACGGCCAGCAGTCCGATCAGGACGGGGAGCGGCGGCGTCCGCCGCGGCCGCGCGATCACCCCTGCCGGCGCCGGGTGAGGGCGATGACGACGTCCTCAAGGGTCGCCGCGGCGCCCTCCGGGACTGAGCCCGGCACCGCCACCATCGTGGCGGCGGCCGTCAGCGACCCGGGGGCGTCAACCGCGACGATCCGGCCCCGATCGATGATCGCCACCCGGTCGCAGAGCCGCTCCGCCTCTCCCATGTCGTGCGTGGCCAGCACGATGGTCTTGCCGCTGCGGTGGAGCGACGCGATGAGGTCCCGCACCAGCCGCGCCCCCTGCGGATCCAGC
>JACQGZ010000159.1 GCA_016199305.1 Armatimonadota bacterium
CCTCCACAACATGCGCACCCTGGAATACCTCCCGGAGTGGAAGCGCAAGCGCACCGCCCAGGAGACCCTCGACATCTACGCGCCGCTGGCCGAACGGCTGGGCATCGGACAGCTCCAGGCGGAACTGCAGGACCTCGCCTTCCGCGAACTCAATCCCGGGGCGCATGGGGAGATGACCACCCAGCTGACGCAGGCCGAGGCCACCAGCCAGGCCTTCCTGGACGGCGTGATCACCGTGCTGCACCGGGAGTTGAACCGGGCGGGGATCAAGGTGGAGCGCTACAATATCACGGCGCGCCCCAAGCACCTCTACAGCATCTGGCGCAAGATGCAGCGCCCCAAGTACACCGGGCAGTCGGTGGCCCGCATCTACGACCGGCTGGGCGTGCGTATCATCGTGGATGACGTCAAGGAGTGCTACGCGGCCCTGGGGGTCGTGCACTCGCTCTGGCGGCCCATCCCCGGCGAGTTCGACGACTACATCGCCAATCCCAAGACCACCGGCTATCAGTCGCTGCACACGGCGGTCCTCTACGAGGGGGAGGCGCTGGAGATCCAGATCCGGACGGCGCTGATGCACCACGATGCCGAGTACGGCATCGCCGCCCACTGGAAGTACAGCCAGCGGGCGGACCGGCCGGCCGGGGCGAAGGACGGCGCACCGGCGGAACGCGAGTTCGAGCGGAAACTCTCCTGGCTGCGCCAGCTGCTGGAATGGCACCAGGAGGTGCAGGACGCCCGCGCCTTCGTCCAGTCGGTGAAACTGGACCTCTTCCAGAACGAGGTCTTTGTCTTTACCCCGAAGGGGGACGTCGTGGACCTGCCGGCGGGGGCCACGCCGATCGACTTCGCCTACCGTATCCACACCGAGGTGGGCCATCATGCCACGGGGGCGAAGGTGAACGGCCGCCTGGTGCCGCTCTCCTATCAACTGCACACCAGCGATATCGTGGAGATCACCACGGCCAAGACCGGCGGCGGCCCCAGCCGCGACTGGCTGGCCTTCGTCGTCACCTCTAACGCCAAGACGAAGATCAAGCAGTGGTTCAAGCGGGAGCGGCGCGAGGAGAACATCCAGCGCGGCCGGGAACTGCTGGAGCGGGAACTGCGCCGCACCGGGGGCGTGGCCGCCTACCTGAAGACGGAGCGGCTACGCGAGGTGGCCCGCGATTTCGGCCTGCCTTCCGATGAGGAGCTGCTGGCTGCGCTGGGGAACGGCGACCTGTCCATCCTCCAGGTGGTCCAGGCGGTCCGAGGGCCGGATGCGCCGCCCCTGCCGGAGACGCTCCCCCCGGCCGAAGGCGTCCCGGCGCTGGGCCCGCGCGGGGGCGTCCGGGTGCGGGGGGTGGACAACGCCCTCCTGCGGTTCTCCCTTTGCTGCACGCCGGTGCCGGGAGACCGCATCGTCGGCTACGTCACCCGGGGGCGGGGCGTGGCCGTCCACCGGGAGGACTGCCCCAACATGAGCTTCCTGCGCCAGCACCCGGAGCGGCTCCTGGAGGTGGAGTGGGAGACACTGCAGGACGGCACCTACCCGGTCGAGGTCGAGGTGGAGGCGATCGACCGGGTGGGGCTCCTCAAGGACATCCTGGCGGCGATCGCGGAGTCCCGCACCAATGTGGTCTCGGTGAACGCGCGCGTGCGCAAGGACAAGGTGGCGATCGTCAATATCGTCCTGGATGTGGGGAACGTCGAGCAGCTGCGCGCCGTGCTGCAGCGGGTCGGCCAGGTGACGGATGTCTACAGCGTCGAACGGGCGCTCCCGACGTAATGGAACGATTTCCCAAAGTGAATGACACTGCCCGCGGGTCGTCCTGTGGGGACTCGGTCCGGACCGAGTTGCTTTACATCGCACGAACAAGCGACTTGACGCACTTTTCTGCAGCCATGTCCGTCAGGCACCGTCTCCCTGGCCGATGGGCACGACGCGCACCAGATTTGCCTGCAGATCGTTTTCAGGGCGAAGAAGGTGAACCAGGAAGTCGGTTGGCCGGCGCGGCGTTGGCGGCGTTCCTGAGCGGCTCCAGATCGTCATGGTATAGATGGACCATGGACACGACGATGTGCTCATCCCTGGCGCACCTCTCCGACCAGGAGCTGGTCGCGCGGTTGACACATCTCGCCGCGGACGAGCGGCATGCGACCGCGGTGCTCATCGCCCACCTTGCCGAGTTGGACGCGCGGCGCCTGTACCTCGCCGAAGGCTACTCCTCGTTGTTTACCTACTGCACGCAGCTCCTCCGGCTCTCCGAGCACGCTGCCTACGGCCGGATCGAAGCCGCCCGGGCCGCGCGGAAGTTCCCCGCTAGGCAGAAGCTCGCCGATACGGACCGTCCCCGTCGAGGCCGCCCGACGGCCCCCGGCTCGCGGCACGGAGACGCGTGCCTCCTACTCGGTCCGGACCGAGCTCGGGTATCATCGCGAACCAAGAGCTGTTGGTGGGATTACGGACATCCGAAGTGGGACATCCGTGTTAGGTTTCAATGAATCGGGCCACTAGGCACCGACCGTCTCGGCTGGCCGCGGAGGGACGGGCGGCGTTTACCGAGCTCCTGGGTCGCCAGGTTGCCGCGCTCAACCGCCGCGACCTGGACGCCCTGGTCGCCCTCTATTCCCCCGACGCCGTCCTGGAGTTTCCGGCCAGTCCCGTGGTACGCGGGCGGGAGGCAATCCGTTCCGCGTTCGCCCGGTTCTTCGCCGATTGGGAGGAGGAGATCACCTTGCGCCAGGTGGCATTTGGGGCCGCCATCGTCGCCGCCGAAGGCAGGGTGCGGGGGCGCCACCGCACCCTGCACCTCAAGATCCCCGGCCGGAAGGCCGTGCCGCAGCGCACCTACGAGCACCCGTTTGCCGCCTTTCTGGAGATCCGCCGTGGCCTGATCCGCCGCCACCGTGTTTACTACGACACGCGGGACCTGGTGCGCCAGCTGCTGGGAGGATCGTAGGTGCATACCGCCGCGCGGGTGGGCCTCTTCACCGAGTCGGTCATCCGGGAGATGACGCGGCTCAACAACCTGCATGGCGGGATCAACCTGGCGCAGGGCTTCCCGGACTTTGAGCCGCCGGCGGAGTTGATCGAGGCGGCGAACCAGGCGATGCGCGAGGGCTACCACCAGTATGCGATCACCTGGGGCTCGCCGCGGCTGCGGGCGGCCATCGCCGAGAAGTTCGCGCGCCACAACGGGGTGGAGGTGGACCCGGAGCGGCACATCACCGTGACCTGCGGCGCGACCGAGGCCATGATGGCGGCGCTGCTGGCGCTGGTGGACCCGGGGGAGGAGGTGGTGATCTTCGAACCCTTCTACGAGAACAACGGCCCCGACACCCTGCTCTCCGGGGCGATCCCGCGTTACGTCCGCCACACCCTGGACGATCCCTCCTTCGGCTTCGATCCGGATGAACTGGCGGCGGCCTTCGGGCCGCGGACGAAGGCGGTGATCATCAACACCCCGCACAACCCCACGGGCAAGGTCTTCACCCGGGAGGAACTGGCGCAGATCGCGGACCTCTGCCGGCGGCACGACGCGCTGGCGATCACCGACGAGGTCTACGAGCACATCCTCTACGACGGCGCCGTCCACGTCAGCATCGCCGCCCTGGAGGGGATGGCGGAGCGGACCATCACCATCAACAGCATGTCGAAAACGTACAGCGTCACGGGATGGCGCGTGGGGTGGGCGATCGCCAGCGACCCCGCGATCACCGTGGGCATCCGGCGGGCGCACGATTTCCTCACGGTGGGCGCGGCGGCGCCGCTGCAGGAGGCCGGCGTCACCGCGCTGCGCTTTCCGGCGCACTACTACGAAGACCTGGCCGCGCTCTACGCACAGAAGCGCGACCTGATGCTGCGGATCCTCGCCGAGGCGGGCTTCCGGGCCTTCACCCCGCGGGGGGCCTACTACATCATGACCGACATCAGCGCCTTCGGGGCC
>JACQGZ010000167.1 GCA_016199305.1 Armatimonadota bacterium
GGGATCGACCGCGTGGGTCTGGATGAGTTCGGCGATCAGCGCCGCGACGAACCCGACATCATCGACCTCCTGCCGTTCGGGAGTCGTCGTGCCCCGGCCGTCGCTCCAGTGCCGGTCGACGCCGTCTGGGTAGGCCACCAGGAAGCCCTGGCGGTCCGCCAGATCGTTGAACCCGGTGAGCGCGACCATCCCCTGCCCTGTCCCGAAACCGCCGTGAAAGACGAGCACGAGGGGGACCGGGCGGCTCATCCGCGCCGCCGGCGGCAGGTGGAGGAGATAGGTCCGCACCAGGCCGCCGTGGCGGATCGTGCCCTGACGGTCTCCGGCCTGTCCGGTCGCCGACGGGCTCTGCGCTCCCAGCAGCAGAAGACATCCGAGGACCCCGGCCGTGACCCTCACCGGACCTCCAGCTGAATCCCCTGGTAGTAGAACTGCAGAATCTCCGCGTAGGTGCGCCCCGCCAGCGCCTGGCCCCGCGCGCCCCACTGGCTCAACCCCACCCCGTGCCCGGAGCCGCGGCCGGTGAACTCGACGGCCGCCGCCCCGTTGTCCCCGACGACCCGGACCGCAAAGAGCGTGCTGCGCAGGAACGACACGCCCAGGATCTGGCGCAGCTCGGTTCCGCGGAGATCCAGCGCGCCGCCGGCGCCGGTGATGCGAACAGTGGCGGCGCGGCCCGACGGGGTGGTGGCGGTGATCTCAATGGCGGCGATGGACGGCAGCGGCCGTCCCGCCCGGGCCAGGCGCGCCTCCAGCGTGGGGAGGTCGATGCGGCTCAGCCATTCGCGGGCGGGAGCATCCCTCCCGAAGGGATCGGCGACGCCGCGCAGGTACGCGTACGGCTGACCCCAGACGAACTCGCTGCTCTCCGTCGCCCCGCCCGAGTCCGAATGATAGGCCGCGAAGATGGGACGGCCGCCGTAGGTCATGATCAGGCCCCGCGTCGCGTCCACCGCCGCCGTGGTGCGCGGATCCTCCGCGTTGATCCCGGCGTACACCTGCGACTCGGTGGTCGCGCGCAGGTCGTACCCTTCGGCGGCGAAGCGCCCCAGCGACTGCAACGCCAGCGTGCGGGCCGCCACCGCCTGCGCCTTCAGCGCCTCGGGGGGCCAGCGCGCGTCCACCTCCATCTTGAGGACGCCGTACAGGTACTGTTCCAGGTCGATCTCGTTGATGGCGGTGAGCCGGCCGGCGGGGGTGCGGCGCAGTTCGATCAGCCCGCGGTAGCGGCGCGAGCCCACCTGCAACCACCCCGCGGCGGGACGGAGGCGCACGACCGCGCCGAAATGGTGGATCCCGCCGTCGATCCCCTGCGCCGACGGCCTGAACTCGAACGCCCCGGCCGGCAGCGCCGTGACGCTCTGCGTGGTGACATCCCCGGCCTCGAGCGCGCCGTCGGACTGCACCAGGATCGCGTCCTGGTTGAGGAGGATCCCGACCCGCACGGTGTGGTTCGTCGAGCCCTGGGCTGGGGTACCCGGGGCCAGCGCGGGGCCCGCCGCGGCCACCGTGCCGGCGAGCAGGAGGAGGAGACAGCGGCGCACGGGGACTTAGGGGCGCCGGAAGAGCATCGACAGCGTCACGACCACAAATGCCCCTGGCCCCGTTCCGGCGGCGCCATCTTCACGTGGTCGTAGGCCGCGGCCGTGGCCTTCCGGCCCCCGGGCGTGCGCAAGAGGAAGCCCCGTTTCAGCAGGAAGGGCTCCACGACCTCCTCCAGGGTCTGCGCCTCCTCGTTCAGCGTAGCCGCCAGCGCCTCGATCCCCACCGGCCCTCCGCCGTAGACCTCGATCAGTGCGCGCAGCAGCCCCCGGTCCAACCCATCCAGGCCGGCGGCGTCGACGCCCTCGAACTCGCAGGCCTCCCGCGCCACCTCGCCGGTGATGCGGCCGTCGGCGCGCACCTGGGCGAAGTCGCGCACCCGCCGCAGCAGGCGGTTGGCGATGCGCGGCGTCCCGCGGGCGCGGCGGGCGATCTCGAGGGCCCCCTCGTCCGCGATGGTCACCTCGAGGATCGCCGCCGAGCGGTGCACGACGCGCCGCAGGTCCTCCACCGGGAAGAAGTCCAGGTGGTGCACGATCCCGAAGCGCTCACGCAGGGGCGAACTGAGCAGCCCGGCCCGCGTGGTCGCGCCGATCAGCGTGAAGGGTTTCAGCTGGTAGCGCAGGGTGCGGGCGTGCACCCCCTTGTCGATCACGAAGTTGACGCAGAAGTCCTCCATCGCCGGATAGAGCAGCTCCTCGACGACGCGGGGGAGGCGGTGGATCTCGTCGATGAAGAGGACATCGCCCCGCTCCACGTTCGTCAGGATGCCCATCAGGTCGCCGCCGCGCTCCAGCGCCGGCCCGGAGGTGGAGACGAAATTGGCCTCCATCTCGTTGGCCACCACGCCCGCCACGGTGGTCTTGCCCAGGCCGGGCGGGCCGTGCAGGAGGATGTGGTCCACCGGCTCGCTCCGCTCCTTCGCGGCCTGGATGCTGATGCGCAGCCCCTCGAACACCTTCCCCTGACCGATGCACTCGTCCAGCCGCTGGGGGCGCAGGCTGCGGATGAAGTGCTCCTCCTCGGGGCTGGTCGGCGGGATGATGCGTTCGCGGCTCATCGTCTCCCTCGCTTAGGCGCCTGCCTCGGCGCCGGCGCCGAGGCAGGCGCCTAAGCGAGGGAGACGATGAGCCGCGAACGCATCATCCCGCCGACCAGCCCCGA
>JACQGZ010000154.1 GCA_016199305.1 Armatimonadota bacterium
CCGACGTCGACTACACCTTCGGCCAGGTCAGCGTCACCGCGCCGCTGGTCGACTACGGCGGCAACTGCGGCAACATCTCCTCCGCCGTGGGCCCCTTCGCCATCGAGGAAGGGCTGGTGGCCGCCGCCGGTCCGGTCACCGCCGTGCGCGTCTGGCAGACCAACACGCGCAAGCGCATCATCGCCCACGTCCCCACCGCCGGCGGCCTGCCCCAGGTGGATGGCGACTTTGCCATCGACGGGGTGCCGGGCACCGCCCCGATGATCCGCCTGGAGTTTCTCGACCCCGGCGGGTCGATGACGGGGCGGCTGCTCCCAACGGGGAATCCCACCGACACCCTGGAGGTCCCGGGTGTCGGCCGCTTCACCGTCTCGCTGGTGGACGCCGCCAACCCCGTGGTCTTCGTCCGGCCGGCCGACCTGGGGCTGAGCGGGCTGGAGATGCCGGACCGCATCGACAGCGACCCGGCGCTGCTGGCGCGCATCGAGGCGGTGCGCGCGGCCGCGGGGGTGCGCATGGGCCTGGCCCGGACCACGGAGGAGGCGACCTCGCGCAGCCCCGGGGTGCCGAAACTCGCCTTCGTCGTCCCGCCCGCCTCGTACGCCTCGACGAAGGGAAGCGAGGTGGTCCCAGACCGGATCGACCTGGTGGGGCGGATCATGTCGATGGGGCGCCTCCACCGCTCCTACGCGCTGACGGGCGCCATCTGCACCTCGGTGGCCGCGCAGGTGGAAGGAACGCTGCCGCATCAGGTCGCCCGCGCGGGGCCCGCCGGGGAGCGGACGGTACGCGTCGGGCACCCCGCCGGCGTCATCGAGGTGGGCGCGGTGGTGGAACGGCGCGGCGGGGAGTGGTCCGTGGAGAAGGTCGTCACCTGGCGGACCGCCCGCCGGCTGATGGAAGGATTGGCGCTCGTACCGGCGTCGGTGTGGCCGCTAGATGTTCCGGCCGCGGCGGCCGCCGCAACCAGGAGGTGAGGAAGGTGAAGCAAGCAGCACTGGCTCTGGCAGTGGTTCTCGTCGCGGCGGCCGGACTGGCCCCAGTGCAGGCGCAGGCCCCCTACTTTGCCGGGAAGACGATCGAGATCTTCGTGCCCTTCGGCGCGGGCGGCGGAACGGACATCGAGACGCGGTTCCTGGCGCCCTTCTTCGAGAGACACATTGCCGGCAACCCCAAGGTCCTTGTGATCAACCGGCCCGGCGGCGGGAGCATCCTGGGGGCGAACTTCTACGCGGCCAACGCCAAACCGGACGCGCTGCAGATCCTCGCCACCTCCGGCTCGACGGTGATCCCGTACATTCTCGGCGTGCCGCAGGTGCAGTACGACTTCAAGAAGTGGAAACTGGTGAAGGTCAACGGGGTGGGGGCGGTCGTCTACGTCAATCCCGCCACCGGGATCCGCCGGCCCGAAGACGTGCTGAAGCCGGCGCAGCCCCTCGTCTACGGCGGGATCGGGGCGGCGAACCTGGACCTGGCGATGCTGCTCGCCTTCGAACTCCTGGGCATGAACGTGCGCAGCGTCATGGGCTTCGAAGGACGCGGCCCGGCCCGCCTCGCCTTCGAGCGCGGCGAGACCAACATCGACTATCAGACGACCCCGGCCTATCTCTCCCAGGTCGCGCCGCTGGTACAGGAGCGGAAGGCCGTGCCGCTGTTCACCTTCGGGTTCACCAACGACAAGGGACAGCTGGTGCGCGACCCGGCGGCGCCCACCCTGCCGACGATCTACGAGTTCTACCAGCAGGTGCACAAGCGGAAGCCCGACGGGCAACTCCGCTGGAAGGCCCTGCAGGGGTTGCTGAATCCGGCGTTTACCTTCCAAAAGGCCCTCTGGGTCCCCCAGGGCACGCCGCCCGAGGCCCTGAACGCCCTCTGGGACGCGGTTGACAAGATGAACGCCGATCCGGAGTTCAAAGAAAAGAGCAAGAACGTCCTGGAGGGCTACACGCTCTTCCGGGGCGACAAGATGGAGGGGGCGGTCATCAAATCGCTCCGCGTCACGCTGGACGTCCAGAAGTTCATCAAGGAGCTGCTGCGCACGAAGTATAACGTCGACATCTAGCGGTCGAGGCCGATGGCCGAGGCCGTGGCTGCGGCGCTGGCCCTCTTCCTGGTGCCGCACCGTTTGGGGATGATGCTCCTCGGCATCATGGCCGGCCTGATGGTCGGCGTTCTACCGGGCATGGGGGGGATCGTCGCCGTGGCGGTCCTCCTCCCGTTCGTGGTGCAGTTGGACGTTATCTCCGCCCTGGCCATGCTCACGGGTGCGCTGGCCGTCGTTCACACCTCCGACACCATCACCTCCGTGCTGATCGGCGCGCCCGGCTCGGCGGCCTCGGTCACCACGGTGATGGAGGGTCACCCGCTGGCCCGGCAGGGTCAGGCGGCGCGCGTCCTGGCCGCCGCCTATCTCTCCTCGCTGATCGGGGGTCTGATCGGGGCGGTGGGCCTGACCCTGTCCATCCCGATCGCCCGGCCGCTGGTGCTCGCTTTCGGATCGCCGGAATTGTTCATGCTCACCGCGCTGGGCGTCTCCTTCGCCGGGAGCCTGCTGGGGAAGGAGGCCCGCCGCGGCGTCATCGCCGGGCTGCTCGGCCTGCTCCTGGGCGCGGTCGGCCCGTCGCCGGCCGCGGCGCAGCTGCGCTTCACCTTCGGCCAGATCTACCTGATGGACGGTATGGATCTGGCCATTGTCGCCCTGGGCATCTACGGCATTGCCGAGACCATCGGCATCCTGTCGCGGGGTGGAGCCATCGCCGAGCGGATCGACCTGGGGCAGGGGTGGCTGCAGGGGCTGCGGGACGTCGTGCAGCACCGCTGGCTCGTCCTCCGCGGCGCCCTGATCGGCATGTGGGCCGGTATCCTGCCGGCCATCGGCGCCACCGCGGGCACGTGGATGGCCTACGGGCACGTCGTCGCCACGAGCAAGGATCGCTCCCGGTTCGGGAAGGGAGACATCCGCGGCATCATCGCCCCCGAGGCGGCCAACAACTCCGTGGAGGCGGGCGACCTCATCCCGACGCTCCTGTTCAGCGTGCCGGGGAGTGCCCCCGCCGCGATGATCATGGGGGCGCTGCTGGCGTACGGCGTCGTCCCCGGGCCGCGGATCGTGCAGCAGCACCTCGACCTGATCTACGCGATCGTCTGGACCTTCGCCGCGGCCAACATCATCGGGGCGGCGATCATGTTTCTGGCCAGCCCGCTGCTGGCCCGCCTCACCTACATCCCGTTCACGCGGGTGGCGCCGCCGGTGATCCTGATGATGTTGCTGGCCGCCTTCCAGGAGACACAGCACTTTGGCGACCTGATTGCGCTGCTGGCCCTTGGCGTCCTGGGATACGCGATGAAGGCGACGGGCTGGCCCCGCGCGCCGCTGCTGATCGGCTTCGTGCTGGCCGGCCCGCTGGAACGGTACTACTGGCTCACCATCAACCTGTATCCGGATCCACGCTCCTGGCTGCTCCGCCCGGCCGTCATCGTCATCGGGCTGCTCCTCGTCGCGCCGTTTGCGTGGAGCGCTGTGCAAGCCCTGCGCCGCCGCGGCGCCGCGGTGCAGTCAGCGCTGCAGCGCGTTCGGTGGAAACCCTCGCTGGGTACCGTTGTCAGCGTGGGCCTGCTCGGGATCTTTGCCTACGCCTGGCTGTCGGCGCGCGGCTTCCTGGTCGGCTCCTCGCTGATGCCCCTCAGCGCCGCCGTCCTGGGCACGGTGCTGTGTGCGGTGCAGGTCGTGCAGGAGGCGCGCGGCCGGAGCGTCCCGGTCGGGGACGAGGATGAGCTCGGCGGCGCGGACGATCCGTCGGCCCGCCGCGGGGTCCAACGCGCCCTCGGCTATCTGGCAGGGATTGCCGCCTGCACGGGCCTGATCTGGCTGGTGGGCTTTCGGGTGGCGGCCGCCCTCTGGGTGCTGGTCTTCATGCTGCGGGTCGCGCGGATGCGCTGGACGCGCGCGATTCCCTACACGGCGGCCGTCGTCATGGCGCTGGAACTGCTCGCCGGTGTCCTCAGCGTCCGGCTACCGCAAGGACTGATCGGACTTTTCAGGTAGCGAAAAGGGCTGCCTCAGGACGTCATCCGGCGGATCAGGCCGACGACTTTACCCTCGATGTGTACGTCCCTGGCGTGGATCGCCTCCATCGCCGGGTTCTCCGGCTGGAGGCGGATGTGGCCGTCCTCCCGGAAGAAGCGCTTGACCGTCGCCTCGTCCTCCAGACGCGCCACGACGATGTCGCCGTCGCGCGCGGTGGGCTGCCGCCGGACGATCAGGTAGTCGCCGTCCTGGATGCCGGCTTCGATCATGCTGTCGCCGCGCGCGTGCAGGATGAAGCCCTCCCCGTCGCGGAGGAATTCGGTCGGTAGCGGGAAGTAGTCCTCGATGTTCTCCTGCGCCAGGATGGGGGTGCCGGCGGCCACCCGCCCGACGACCGGCAGAGGGACCATCTTCTTGGGAGGCAGCGCGTGCTCGTCCCGAAGGATCTCCAGCGCGCGCGGCTTGCTGGGATCGCGGTGGAGATAGCCTTTCTTTTCGAGCGCAGCCAGATGGCTATGGACGGTCGAACTGGAGGTCAGGCCGAGGGCCCGCCCAATCTCGCGCACCGAGGGCGGATAGCCGTGCGTCTCGCTGTAGCGCTGAATGAAGGTAAGAATCTCCGCCTGGCGCCGTGTCAGCCCCCGACCCATGGTGGCGGCCTCCTTGCTGGGAAGTGAGGTGTGCTCCTTCGGGAGTGCGGGGGGATTATACCACCCGGCCGGCGGGTGGGCAAACACTCGTTCGGAAGACCAACGATCCATCCACTGTGGAGGGGGGGCCGGACTCGACGAGCATCTGCAAAAGGCCGCCAAACACACAGACCCACCGAGACCCCCACCGATGTTGCTTAATGCCGGTTATGCAAAATAGAGGAAATCGCCGACCGGCACGGGAATCTTACTGGCAGTGCGACGGGGCCTCCGCCGTTCTCCCGCGTTCCCTCCCCCCCGCCTTGTCCAGAACTGGGCAGACGAACTCGCCGCCCGTAATCGAAGTTCTCGCACAATCGCGGCGTATCTCGTGGATCTCCGCCAGTTTGTGCAGTGGCTTCGCGACCGACAGCTAGAGGAAGCCCGTCCAGAGGACATTCGCCGGTTCACCCACGCCATGCAGAGAGCCGGGCTCCATGCCCACAGCCGTGCCCGCCGGCTGGTGGCCCTCAGACAGTTCTACTCCCACCTCGTTGAGACCGGCGTCCTTGAGAAGAACCCTCTAGACCGTGTGGAACTGCCCAGGCAAAGCAGAGCAAAAGTGCCGGGTTTCCTCCGACCAGAGGAGGTTGGCCGGCTCCGTGCGGCCTTCCCGGAGACTCAGAGGGGGCGCCGGGACCGAGCGCTGGTCGAACTGGGTCTCTCCTCCCTGCGCGTTTCGGAAGTTGTCGCGATCCAGTTCGACGACCTCTTTCTCGATCGTGGTCAGGTGCGAATCATTGGGAAGGGCGGTGGCCAGTACCTCCAACCAGTGACGGACGCAGCGGTTCACGCGCTAGAGGCCTGGCTGGCGGTTCGACCAACGTGCCAATCTGAGTTCGCCTTTATCCCGCTACCCCCTCGAGGCAGTCGGGGACTCCACTACGTCTCCGCCGAGCGCCTATTCAGAGGGTATGTGCGTGCAGCCGGAATTGCACGGCCCCTGTCCTTTCACTCATTGCGACATACGGTTGGTGTCACCCTCGCGGACCGGGGCGTTCCCCTTGAGTACATCCAGGATCTTCTTCGCCATGCAGATCCCCGCACCACTCGAATTTACACCTCAGTGGCGCGCGAACGCTTGCGAGAAGTCCTACAGCGCGAGCTACGATTCCCCGATTCGGGTTGATAGAATGCTGCCAGTACCTCCCGGTGAAAGAGGCCATACATAGCTGAATACGGAGATGAGACGGTGAGCACCGCGCGACGGCTGGGGACGCAACGACAACGGCGGCCAGATCTAATGCAAGACGTGGATCTCCTTCCAGGAGACTATGTTGCAGGCCCGGTTGACGGGAAGGGATGCTTTTTCCTCGGGTATGGGAGATTCCCCCTTCGTGCTGCCAAGCGAAGCGAGTTTGACCTGTGGGCAAGAGCGGTCGCACTCGTCGCGAGAAACCGGGCACCTGTGGGACGAAACGCGGCACGCGGTAGGAAAGGGTAGAGTACCGCTGAGATCAATGGGGTTCTTCGGCCTGGCCCGCCGTCCGCTCCGCAGCTCCCGGGCGCTCTTCGTCCCCCTCCCGCCCCGAGGGGTTCGCATCCGGCTGCGGGCCCGCGAACGTCTGGCCGAGGTGCTGGATCGGGAATTGGAGTTTCCGGAATGATGCCCGAGGAGGTGGAACTCTACGGCCGCCGCTTCACCCTGCGCTACACGCCGCGGCCGGAGCTGCGGCGGGTGGAGATCGCGGTGCTGGAAGGTTCGGGGCCGGAGGCGCGCGCCTACGTCCCCCATCCCGTGCGGGGCCGCGATGCGGCGGACGCCCGGGAGCGCGCGATGACGGTCCTGCACAACTACGCCGGCCTGGAGCGCTATCTCGGGCTGGTGCGCCGCGTCGCCGCCGCCCTGGCCCCCGGGTCTCGCCTCGAGGTGGATGAGGACGCGGCGGAGATCCGGGTTGCGCTGGTGGGCCCCCGGCGGCTGCGGGCCCCCCTGGCGCTGGTGCGGGAGGACGCCCTCGACCCCGAGCGCACCGACGAGGAGCTGCTGGCTTTCATCCGCGCCCACCTGGAGGGCTACCTGGAGGAGGCTTCCACGTGATGGCCGGCCGTTGGGCGTCGATCGGCACCTCGGCCCTGGCCCTCGTCCTGGCCACCGGGTGCCTGGGCTCCTTCGCCCCGCCGGCCACGCGTCCCGGCCTGGGCCGGGAGCGGACGGTGACGATCCTCGTGGAGGGCACGCCGGGCCTGGCCTTCACCGGCAGTTACGGCACCCCGCTGTCCACGGTCTCCACCCGGGGGACGGTGCCCGCCCGGTACACGGTCAAGACCGCCGCGGCCGTGGCCGCCACGTTCGTCAAGGAGCAGGAGGAGGGTGAACTCATCCTCCGGCTTCTGGCGGACGGCCAGGAGGTCATGCGCCGGACCACCCGGGCGCCCTTCGGCACGGTCGTGGTGGCTTACCAGTTCGTGCAGTGAGGGACCGCCCGACGCGGCCGACCCCCCTTCAGACGATCGTGAACTCCCCGTTCCGGTAGAAGACCTCGCCGTCGGCGCTGATCCGGCTGTCCGTCTTCAGGTCGCAGACCATGTCCACGTGGATGGCCGACTCGTTGCGGCTGCCCAGATTGGCGAATCCCCGGCCCACGGCCATGTGGCACGTCCCGCCGATCTTCTCGTCGAAGAGGACGTTGCCGGTGAAGCGCGTCACGCCGGTATTCGTGCCGATCGCCAGTTCCCCCAGCCGCCGCGCCCCTTCATCGAGGGCGAGTAGTTCCTCCAGGTAGGCCAGACCGGTTGCCGCCTCCGCGCGCACCACGCGCCCGCCCTCGAACCAGAGGCGCACGTCGCGGATCTCCCGGCCCTGATGCATCGCGGGATAAGTGAACCGCACCTCTCCTTCCGTTCCATCCTCCACCGGTGAAGTAAAGACCTCGCCGCCTGGAAAGTTCTTCCGCCCATCGTCGCTCATCCAGCGCCGCCCGCCGACGCGCAGGGTGAGATCGACATTCGGCCCCTCGATGCGCAGGGGCGACCGACCGGCCAGCCAGTCGCAGATGCGCTTCTGTCGCTCCCCCATGGCGCGCCAGGCCGCCAGGGGATCCGGCCCCTCCAGCAGGCAGGCCCGGTAGACGAAGTCCTCGTAGTCCAGCAGCGACATCGCCGCATCCTGGGCCAGCGCGGGCGTCGGATGCAGCGTGATGGTGACGCTGCGCTCCGGGCGCATCATCTTCTCCAGGTACTTGGCCATCAGCGCGCGGCGCCCGTCCAGCATCAGCGCCTGCCGCCGCGGATCGGTGCTGCTGGCGTGGCGGGTATTCTCCGGCGCCTGGATCAGGATGATGTGGTCGAAATAGTCGAGCCCCACCTCCAGGAAGAAGGGCGGCCGGCGCAGCTGCGCCTCGCCGGCGGTGCGCAGGAAGATCTCCTCGGCGCGCGGGGGATCGATCAGCGCGGTGGGGTGGCCGCCCCGCTCGAGCACCCGCTCGAACGCCGCCTCGACCAGCGGCACCCCCAGGGTCGTCGAGCGGATCGCGACGGTTTCCCCCTCCCCTACGCCCGCGGAGTAGTCCACGAGGACCCTGGCCTGTTTGACGACGCGCTCGTCCATCTTCCCCTCCCGGCGAACACACTCGACCACTCGTGCGCGGCCCCAACTACTTCCATACTGCGGGGAGCGCCCCTTGCGCGGCCGCGAGGAGGGCCAGGGATTCCCGCACCCGCCGTCCAATTGCTTCAACCAGAGACCGGCCGAGGAGGCTCGATGCTCAATCAACCCGAACGCGCCTGCCTGCTGATCGCCGACATCTCCGGCTACACCAGCTATCTCACCGGCACGGAGCTCGACCACGCCCAGGACGTCCTGGCCGACCTGATGGAGGTCGTCATCGGCCGCTTCCAGCCTGTCCTCCGGCTGGCCAAACTCGAAGGCGATGCCATCTTCACCTATGCCCCCGAGGCCGAGGTCGACGGCTCGATGCTGCTGGATGTCGTGGAGAACTGCTACTTCGCCTT
Organism: Armatimonadota bacterium; assembly: GCA_016199305.1. Classification (GTDB taxonomy): domain Bacteria; phylum Sysuimicrobiota; class Sysuimicrobiia; order Sysuimicrobiales; family Humicultoraceae; genus JACQGZ01. The sequence continues at coordinate 8,671 of JACQGZ010000154.1, forward strand.
CCGGCGCCGCGTCCAGTCGATCCGCCAGGCGTCCACCTGCCGGTGCAACGCCTGCGTCCTGATCCCCAGCCTGAACCTGAAGTTCTGCGTCCACGACGGCGCCTTCGTGCGCCAGCGCATCGCCGGACAGGCGGAACTCGCCGGGCGGGATGTGATCCTGGTGCACCGGCTGCTGAAGAACTCTGTCGCGGAGCGGCTGGGCCTGCAGGGCTACGGCCTCCTCACCGCCGCGTGTATCGAGGCCATGAAGATCGACCCCGTCGCGCTGCGCCTGCGCCCCCACAGGGAGAGTTACGAGCACATCGGGGAGGTCCCGGGCTACGTCCACGATCTCGAGACCCG